>CAZJXU010000291.1:0-8432 GCA_964550095.1 uncultured Spirochaetales bacterium
GCAGACGGGCCTTCTGAGTACGGAGCTGCTGCGCGATGAAACCCGGCTGCAGAACGAGTTCCTGCCCGCCCTGCAAGAGCAGATCGAAAAGCTGCACCCGGACATCACCGGCCCCGCCTTCGAGGTGGAGGAGGATGCCGAACACTCCCTCTTTAAACTGGTGGTGCGGACGCGTCGCTCCGGCGTGGTGATACAGACTCCCCTGGACGCCGCGCTGCTCGACTCCCCCGACATGCAGCGCGGCATGAGCATCGCCCGGGAAATCACAAACCTCGGGCGCGCCCCCTACATCGTCCACAGCGACCGGCTGGAAAAGCAGGGCGCTCGCCCGGCGCAGGCAGATGCCGCCAAAGCCGCCGCTGGCGAATCCGAAACAGACGGGGCGGACGGGGACGGGCAGGCCGAGTCCCCCGGACCGGAAGCGCCCGACGAAGGCGGCGAAGCCGAAGGTGCGGCGCCTGCCCCCGCGGCCGCCCCGGCGCGGGCGAACAGCGGCGCGCTCGGCAGCGCCACCGCCCTGCTCGAGCATGTGCTCGCGCTGGGCGAGAAGGGGCTTTCCATTCAGCGCTACAAGGGCCTCGGCGAAATGAATCCCGAGCAGCTCGCGGACACCACGCTTAAACCGGAGGCGCGCACCCTGCTCCAGGTCAAGGTTGAGGACATCTACGAAGCGAACGAAGTTTTTTCGACGCTGATGGGCGAGGAAGTGGAGCCGCGCCGCGCCTTCATTGAAGAAAACGCCCTGCGCGTGCAGAACCTGGACGTTTAAAAAGAGCGCTTTTAATGATTGAAGAAAATGAAAACCAGACGACCCCGGAAAGCGAAGCCGAAGGCGACACCGGCGGCCCGTCCGCGCCCGTGAACCCCGCCGGCGACGGCGCGCCTCCGGAAGGCGGCGCCCAGCCGGTCAACATCGAGGACGAAGTCCGGGGCTCTTTCCTCGACTACTCCATGTCCGTCATCGTGCAGCGGGCGCTCCCCGATGTGCGCGACGGCCTGAAGCCGGTCCACCGCCGCATTCTGTACGCCATGCACGACGAGGGCCTGCAACCGAACCGGCCCTTTTCCAAGAGCGCGGGTGTGGTGGGCGAAGTGATCAAGCACTACCACCCGCACGGCGACGGCGCCATCTACGACAGCATGGTGCGCATGGCCCAGACCTGGTCGCTGCGTTACCCGCTGGTGCACGGCCAGGGCAACTTCGGCTCCATCGACGGCGACCCGCCCGCCGCCTACCGCTACACCGAAGCGCGCCTGATGCCGCTCGCCACCGAGCTGCTGCGCGACATCGACCGCGAGACCGTTGATTTCAGCCCGAACTTCGACGGCAGCACCGAAGAGCCCCAGGTGCTCCCCGCCCGCTTCCCCAACCTGCTGCTGAACGGCTCCCAGGGGATAGCGGTGGGCATGGCCACCAACGTGCCGCCGCACAACCTGGTCGAGCTGGCCGCCGCCGTGCGCCTGGTGGCGGAGAACCCGGATTGCACGGTGGACGACATCCTGGAGAAAATGCCCGGCCCGGATTTCCCCACCGCTGCATTGATCTGCGGGGACGAAGGCATCCGCCAGGCCTACAGCACCGGGCGCGGCCACATCGTGCTGCGCGCACGCGCCGCCATGGAAGAGAACCGCCGCGGCAACGAGATGATCGTGCTTTCCGAAATCCCCTACCTGGTGAACAAGTCCGGGCTGATCGAGCGCATCGCCGACCTGGTGCGGGACGGCAAGGTGAACGGCGTTTCCGACCTGCGCGACGAGAGCGACCGGCGCGGCATTCGCGTGGTGATCGAGCTGCGCAAGGGGGCGCCGGGTGAAGTGATCCTGAACCAGCTCTACAAGCTGACGCCCATGCAGACCACCTTCGGCGTCAACATGCTGGCGCTGGTGGGGGGCCGCCCGAAAACCCTCTCGATCATCGACGCCATCTCGCACTTCCTGGAATTCCGACGCGAGCTGGTGGCCCGGCGCGCGGCCTACGACCTGCGGCAGGCGGAAACGCGCGCGCACATCCTGGAGGGCTTCGCGCACGCGCTCGACAACCTGGACGCCGTGATCGCCGTGATTCGCGGCGCCGCCGACACCGCCTCCGCGCGCACCGAACTGATGGAGCGCTTCGACTTCAGCGAGCGCCAGGCGCAGGCCATCCTGGAAATGCGCCTGCGCAGCCTGACCGCGCTGGAGCGGCAGCGCGTCACGGGCGAGCTGGAAGAGCTGCGCGTCAAGATCACGGAGCTCAAGGCCCTGCTCGCCAGCGACCAGAAGATTCTCGACGTCATCCTCGAAGAGCTGGACGAGATCAGCGAAAAGTACGGCGATGCGCGTCGCAGCGAAATCACCACCGCCGTCGAAGGCCTCGAGGCCGAAGACCTGATCGTCGAAGAGGACATGGTGGTGACCGTTTCACACCATGGCTACGTGAAGCGCAGCGCGATCCGGGAATACCGCTCGCAGCGGCGCGGCGGCAAGGGCCTGCGCGGCATGCAGACCAAGGACGAGGACTTCGTCTCCAACCTGTTCAACGCCTCCACCCACGCCACCCTCCTGTTCTTCACCAACCAGGGCCGCGTGTACTGGAAGAAGGTCTGGCAGCTCCCGCACTCCAGCCGCGCCACCCGGGGCAAGGCGCTGGTCAACCTGCTGAATCTGCAGGAGGGCGAGCGGGTCCAGGCCGCCCTGCCCGTGCGCTCCTTCGAGGGCAGCGACAGCGCCTTCATCATGCTCGCCACGCGCCGGGGAACGGTCAAGAAGACTCCCATGGAGGCCTACTCCAACCCGCGCTCGATGGGCATCATCGCCATCCGCCTGGACGAGGGCGACGAGCTGATCTCCGCCAAGGTCACTGGCGGCGAAGATGAAATTCTCCTGGCCAGCCGCGGCGGCATGGCGGTCCGTTTTCCGGAAAGCGAAGTGCGCTCCATGGGCCGCGTCGCGCGCGGGGTGCGCGGCATGCGCCTCACCGGCGACGACGAGGTGGTGGGCATGGAAGTGTCCTCTTCCGAAGACGCCGACATTCTCACCGTCACGCAAAACGGCTACGGAAAGCGCACCCCGCTCAAGGAATATCGAAAGACCTCGAGAGGAACCCGGGGCACCATCACCATTCGCACCACCGAGCGAAACGGCAACGTGGTCGGCGTCACCCAGGCGCTCGACGACGACGAGCTGATGCTGATTACCGACCAGGGCCAGGTGCTGCGCTGCCGGGCGCGCGACATTTCGCAAGTGGGCCGCAACACCCAGGGCGTGCGCGTCATGCGCCTCGACCCGGGCGAGGTGCTGGTTTCCATGGCGCGCCTCGCCGAGCGCGATGCCGACACCGGCGCCTCCTGAACCCGCGCGCCCGCACCATGACGCAACACACCCCTCCCGGAACGGAAGGCGCCGCCTTTTCGCAAGCGCACTCGAAGGCCCTGATGCGCCGCGCCCGGCGCGTCATCCCCGGCGGAGTCAACTCTCCCGTGCGCGCATACCAGGGCCTGCGCGTGGCGCCGCCCTTCATCGTCTCCGGGCGCGGCGCCGAAGTCGTGGACGCGGACGGAAACCGCTACATCGACTACGTGGGCTCCTGGGGGCCGCTGATTCTCGGACACGCCGCGCCCTCCGTGCTGCGCGCAGTGAAACGCGCCGCGGCATCGGGCCTGAGCTTCGGCGCGCCCACCGAGGCGGAAGTGAAACTCGCCGAAGTGATCTGCCGGGCCCTGCCCTCGGTCGAGCAGCTCCGCCTGGTTTCATCCGGCACCGAAGCGACCATGAGCGCGCTGCGGCTGGCGCGCGCCGCCACCGGGCGCAAAAAAATCCTCAAGTTCGACGGCTGCTACCACGGGCACGCCGATGCGCTGCTGGTCGCCTCGGGCTCGGGCGTCGCCACGCTCGGCATTCCGAACTCCCCCGGCGTTCCCGAGGAATTCACGCGCCTCACCCTGTCGGTTCCCTACAACGACCTCTCCGCCGTGGCCGGCGCGTTCAAAAATCACGGCGCCGACCTTGCGGCCGTGATCGTGGAGCCGGTGGCCGGCAACATGGGCTGCGTACCTCCCGGTCCCGGCTTCCTGGAAGGGCTTCGGGAAATTTGCGACCGGCACGGCGCCCTGCTGATCTTCGACGAAGTGATGACCGGCTTTCGCGTGGCCTGGGGCGGCGCTCAGCGCCTGTACAAGGTGCGGCCCGACCTCACCTGCCTCGGCAAGGTGGTGGGAGGCGGCCTGCCCGCCGCGGCCTACGGAGGGCCGCGCGCACTGCTCGGCGAGGTGGCGCCCCTGGGCCCCGTGTACCAGGCCGGCACGCTCTCCGGAAATCCGCTGGCCGTCGCCGCCGCGCTGGAAACGCTGCGCATCCTCGAAAAGCCCGGCAGCTTCGAGCGCCTTTCACAAAGCGCGGAACGGCTCAGCCGGGGCCTCGCCGAGCGCGCCGCCGCGGCAGGGCTCGAGTTCACCACGCACGCCGTCGGAGGCATGTTCGGTTTCTTCTTTCACCCCGGCCCGGTGCGCGGTTTCGAGGACGCCGGAAACGCCCACCGGGGGCGCTTTCGCGCCTTCTTTTGCAGCATGCTGGAGCAGGGCATCTACCTGGCCCCGTCTCCCTTCGAAGCCGGCTTCGTTTCCCTCGCCCACAACAGGCGCCATGTCCGGGAGACGCTGGACAAGGCCGAGGCGGCCTTCAAAAAGGCCGCCCGCGTGCGGCAGGGTTCCTGAGCGGCTGGCGGTGGTTCCGGGCAAAACGCGGCAAAACACCCGAAAAGCGTTGAAGGCGCGCGTCCGGGCGGCTAGCTTCCCGCGCGCAAAGCCCGAGGATGATGTGGAGGGTGTCCCGGATCGGAGCGGCCCTTGAAGCAGAACAGCGTGAACCTGGAACAGGGGGACGCTCGGCGCTCCGGGGCCGGGCGCGCGTCCGAAGCTGCTGTTTCTGCGGCGGGCATGGCGGGCCATGCGGATGCGGCCGGCAAGGCGGACGCGGAAGCGCGGAAAAAGGAAAGCGCGCGCGCCTACCAGGCCGCCATGGAGGCGGTGTTTGCGATTCCCATCTCCGGGGGGCTTGGCTACCTCGCCGATGCAAAGTGGGAGACCGGCCCCCTCGGATTGTTCATCGGCCTCGCCTTCGGCTTCGCGGCCTTTGTTCTGCGTCTCTGGAAGATGCGCAGCCTGGTCGCAGCGTCGGATGTTCCAACGGCCCCCGGCCCCGTAGCGCCTGACGACACAGGTCGAAACAACGAAACACACACCGGCGCGCAAGGCAGCGCCGGCGGGAAACAGGACGCCCGCTGAACCGGCAAGCCGGCAGCCCGGATGCGACGGCACAAGAACGACGCGACGACACAAAACGACAGGACAAAAAGAAGACAGGACGCCAGGAAAACAGGACAACAGGAAGCGAGGACGCGAAACAGATGCTGAACGAGTTCATTCAAGAGCGCGCCGTGGTGAGCTGGAGCCTCGCCTTTTTCGCCCTGGCCTGCGTGCTCGCCTTTGTCCTTTCGTATCCCCGGCTGCTTCCCGGCATCGCACTCGGCGCCGCGCTGGCCTTGCTCAACTTTCACGCGCTCTTTGCTTTCTCCAGGCGGGTGCTGTTTCAGGGCGCCGGCGGCGGAACCTGGTTTGCGCTGCGCTTCCTGCTGCTCGGGGGGGCCCTGTGGCTCGCCCTCGCACTCGGCGCCGACCCGGTCGGCCTGCTGATCGGCCTTTCCCTGCTGATCCCCGCCGCGGTGGCTGCGGCCTTCCAGGTTAGGCCGAAGCCGGACCCCGCGGCCGCCCCCTCGCAGGCGCCGCCCTGCGACGAAGAAGAATGGGAAAGGTGGAACCCCTGGCTCGCCCGGGAGCGCATCGACGCCGAGGAGGACGAAGCGCGGTGAGTGTTTTTCAGGCCGCTGAGAATTTCACCGGGATTCCCTGGGTTGCCTTTTCGGCGCTCTTTTCCGGGGCGCTGATCCTGCTGACCGGCGCGCTGGTGCGCCGCAAGCTGCACGGCGCCGACGCCGTGGTTCCCGACCCGGGCTTCACGCTCCGCAACACTCTGGAGCTGGTGGTGGAAATGCTGGCGGGCCTGGCCCGGGACAACATCGGCCCCGACTGGCGCAAGTACTTCCCTGTCATCGGCACGCTCTTCCTGTTCATCCTGATCTCGAACCTGGTCGGCCTGGTTCCCGGCATCGACGGCGCCACCTCGAGCGGCAACACCACCTGGGCATGGGCGATCATCTCCTTCGTGCTGCACCAGTATGTCGGCATCCGCGCGCACGGCTTTGGCTACATCAACCACTTCCTCGGGCCGAGCCTGTACGACTTGAAAGTCGGGGAGCGCACCTTTCACCTGCGCCTGCTGGCGCCGCTCTACGCGCCCATCGAATTGATCTCGCATCTCTCTCGCGTGTTCACGCTGGCCGTGCGTCTGCTCGCCAACATGTTCGCCGACCACACCGTCGTCGCAGTCTGGATCACGCTGGTGCCCGCGGTGGTTCCGGCGCTCTTCATGGGCCTCGGTGTACTGGTGGCGTTCCTGCAGGCCTACGTGTTCGCGATGCTGTCCATGATTTACATCGGCCTGGCCCTGGAAGAGGCGCACTAGCGCGCCTCCCCATTAAACGGGGCGCCGGGCGTCCCACACCCTCACCCACTCTCACTCAACAAGGAGAAGACACATGCGGAAGTTCAGCAAGCGGGCTCTTTGGAGCCTCGTCCTTTTCTTCGTGCCCGCCGCGGCCTTTGCGGCAGACGGCGCCGCCGACACCGGCAGCATCGCGCTCGGCGCGGGCCTTGCAGTCGGCCTGGCCGGTCTCGGCTGCGGAATAGGCCAGGGCCTGACCGCGGGCAACACCACCGCGGGCATCGCGCGCAACCCGGGCGCAGCGGGCGCCATGTTCACCAACTTCATCCTCGGCATGGTGCTGATCGAGTCGATCGCCATCTACGGCCTGGTGATCGGCCTGCTGCTGCAGGGCAAAATCTGAAAGAGGGGGGCGCGCGCAACCACCCGCCCGTGCAACCGGCGCCCTTGCATGTCGCGCCCTGCGCGCCCGTGCGCGCTGCCCCCGGCGTTTCAGAACAGCAGCGAGCAGCGCATGAAGGCGCCCTGGGTGTGCACCTTGCGCAGGGTTCCGTGTGTGCCCTCGACGCCCAGCATCACGCCCAGGCTGTTGCCGATTTCGATTTCGAGTCCGGCGCGCGCCTCCAGGAAGGTGTCGTCCATCACGCTGTGCACCGTGAACGGCGCATCCGGGGTGAGCGCCGCGTGAATGCGGATGTCGTTGCGCGCAGGAAAGTGCAGGGCGCCCACCTGCAGCAGCGGCCCGATCCGCAGCGCTCCCCGGTTCCACTCGCCGCGCAGCGTGAGGCGCGACCGGATGTGCACGAAGCTGTGCCCGAAATCTTCGATGCTGAGCATGGCGCCGGGCACGTTCAGCGCCGTCGCCTCCAGATAGGTGACGCCGCCCCCGAGTTCGGGATGCAGAGTCCAGCGCCCGCCGCCGAGGGCGAGCCCGGCCACGCCGGTCGCCGAAAAGAAACGCAGCTCCGGCGAGCTTTGCGCGGCGGGCTTGCCCAGCCCCGCAGCCCGCTGCAGCTCGAAGCTCCCGGTCCCGCCGGAAAAGGCGATGCCGAAGTGGAAGCGGTCGCCCTGGTCGCCGAGTTCAGAGTCCACGCCGATGCCGAGCGCCAGCAGCGCGCGCTCGCCTTCGGCGCCGGCGATGGACCCGGCCTCGAGTTCGTTCTCCTCGTAGGAAAATGACAGCGCGCCGTACCAGGCGCGGCGCATGGGTATGTGAAAGCCCATCAAGACGCCGTGCGAACTTTCTTCAAAGCGAAGCTGGTCCGGGCTGGGACGCCGGCGCACAAACTCGCGCTGCCTGCTCCGCAGCCAGGCGCAGCGCGTCGCCCTGCCGTAGCCGTACCCTGCTTCCCCTCGCCCCTGCGATGCATCGCAGCCCGGAGTCAGCAGGTCGCTCACGGCGTTGTAGTTCGCCCACCAGGCGCTCTGCATCAGCGCGCCCTCGGGTGCAGGGCTCAGCATTTCCAGCGCCTTCCGGTAGGCATCCGGATCAACCATCGCCGCCAGCGGCGTGAGCAAACCGGTCTGCGCATCCGCCGGGTCAACCGTGGCGAGCTGGTTGATCGCCTCGGCCACGGCCAGATGATTTCCCGTCAGCGCGCTCGGCGCCGGCGCCCCGCCGCCGCCGGTCGTCTGGCCGACCGCAGGGCTGCTGCCCGACGAAGACCCGGCCTGGGACTGGGGCGCCTCCACCACTTCCGTTTTCACCACCGGCGCCGTGGCGGGTGTTTCCGGCGCCGGCCCCGAGGTAGGGGTAGTGGGCGGTCCTACCGGGCCCGGGGCCGACGCCGGAATGGAGCCGGTGGGAGGGGCCACCGGCATCGGCTTTGAGTTGGAGGGAGGCATGGCCGTTTCCGTGTCCGGAGTCGAGGCGGTCGGAGGCACGACCACCGGCT
>CAZJXU010000292.1:0-3009 GCA_964550095.1 uncultured Spirochaetales bacterium
GCGTGCTGCGGCTCCGCCGCCAGCGCGCTGCGGTAGGCGGCCTCCGCGGCGGGGAGATCGCCCTGCACGGCGTGCAGCAGAATGCCCCGCTGCAGGTGCGCATCGGCAAAATCCGGGTCCAATTCCAGGGCGCAGCGGTAGGCGTCCAGCGCGCCCTGCACATCGCCGCCCGGCGCGTCGGCCAGCGCAAAGCCGCGCTCGAACCAGCCGAATGCAGTGCGCGGAATCTCCGGTGCCGGCGCCTCGTGGGCATCTGCCGGCAGCGGCAGGGTCAGGGCTGCCCCCTTTGCCGCGGCCTCCTGCTGCGCGGCAAAATCGAAGAGCAGTTGTCCGCTCACCTCCTGCAACACGCCACCCGGGGCCAGCAGCACGCGCGTGCGCCCGCCCGGCGCCGCCGACCCGGGCGCAGCAGGCGCCGCCGCCAGGAACATGACGGCGCCCCTGCCCGCCTCCGCGTGTGCGGTTTCATGCGCGTTCGCGCCCGCCGCTCCGGAGCGCGCCTCTGCTGCGCCCTCGCCCGCCACACCGGCGCCCTGTTCCGCTTCCTCCGCGTGCGCGGTCGCCTGTGCTGCGCCTTGCGCGTTCGCCGCGCCATCTGCCTCCGCCACACTCCGCGCGAGCCCGCGGCGTACCTGCTGCAGCGAAGCGCCGGCGTTCAGCAGGCGCAAAAGCGCGCGCAGTTCCACCAAATCACGGAAGTCGTAACGCCTGCGGCCAGCGGCGTTTCGCCGGGAAGGACGCAGCAGGCCCGTGCGGTCCCAGTAATACAGGCGCGACCGGCGCACGCGCAAAATGCGGGCCGCCTCGGCAAATGAGTACACGCTCTCCCCCCGCCCGGCATTATGCATGGCGCCGAAGCGCCGCGTCAAGTGGCCGTTTCCATCGTGAAACAAGCCGGGGGCCGGGAGAACTTGAAACGGCATTCTGCGCCCTGCCGAGGCCCGAATGCCTCGTGCGCGCAGCAGCCGAAGCGGCGAAGGGCGGGTGTGCGCGGGGCGCCCCCGCCCTTCACCGGCGCATCACTCAGAAATCAATCTCGACCTCGATGCCGAAGCGATGCTCGGAGTCTTCGCTGCGCAGGTTCTCCCGCTCGCTGAAGAACTCAATCTGCATGTTGTCCAGCAGCGGGCTGTGGCCGTTCAGCACGCCCATGTCGCCGACCTCGATGCGAGCCCCGAAGCGGACATCAGAAAGCGCCGCGTCGGAAAAGCCGAACTCGCCGAAGGGCTCCAGCCGAATGTTCTCGCTGAGCAGGCTGGCGCCGTAGGCCAGCTTCAGGTCCAGGCTGCTGTGCCGTGCATTCGATGGGCCACTGCGGCGCACCCGCATCCTGCTGTCGCTCCAGAAATCATCTGCCCTGTCGGCAGAAGCGCCCCAGTTCGACTCCAGCGAAAGGCTAAAGCCGTCATCCCGCACGCCCGGGTCGAAGCGCGCCGTGAAGCTGGCGCCCGACTCCTGGTAATCCTGCTCGCTGTGCGCCGCCAGGAAGCGCCCGTGCGCCCCGAAGTGCAGGCCGAGCGAGGCGTGGCTGACTTCAACGCCCGTACCAAGTTCCAGGTAGGAGCTTTCATCGACATCGCTGCCGTCCAGGCGCGCGGCGAGTTGCAGGCTGAGCTGCGCCGGGGCTTTGCCGCCCTCGTTAAAGCCGTGCTTCCCCGTGAACATCAGGCGCGCCTGGTACGCGTTGGCTGTGATCTCCGGCGAAGCCTTCGTCGCCCCCAGCGTGGAATCCACCATGGTGGCATCGCCCTTCACGGAAAACTCCGAACCGCCCCACTGGTACAGCACGCTCTCCATGCCCAAGGCCGCCATGCGCGTTTCAAGCTCCGTCCCGAGTTCACCGCCGCCCGTCATGTTCCAGCCCGCGTCGCCCCGGCCCACGCTGACCAGGCCATGCACGTGGAGATTCTGAGTCGGCGACCACTGCGCGTAGGGCGTAACGCTCAGCAGGTCGATGTCCAGCTCGCCCGAGCTTGCGGCGTCATTGGCGCTGGAGCCGATGGCGACGCCCATCAGCCAGGCGCCACCCACCTGGAAGTCCATGCCCATGTAGGCCGAGAGCGTCTCCTGGTTTGAACCCTGCGAGCCCCCTCCATCGAACTCGCTGTGCGCCGCCTTGCCCCAGATGGTCCAGCCGCTCCCCGCGCCGCCGCCTTCATCCACAAAGCCGTTTCCGGCGGTCAGGGGAATCTCAAAGGAACTCCCGGCAATCCACTCCCGCGTGCTGCGGGTGCGGACGATCAGGCCCTCGTTCAGGGAGGCGCCTTCATCGCCTCTGCCGATTCCGGAAGCACGCGCCGCACCGGTTGCCGGCATCGCGCCCATGCTGAAGCCCGCCGCAGGAGACGCCACGCCCGGCGCCGCCAGCCCCTGGGCCAGCTCGCCGGCTTCGGGCAAGCGAACACCCAGCAGGCCCATCACGCCTTCCATCGCCCGCCTGGCGTCGGTGCGGCCCTCCGCGTCGTCCCTTCCGAGGGAGGCGAGAACGGACAAATCCTGCCCGCCGATGCTGACGCGGCGGCCCTGCGAGTCCAGCGCAGACCTGCCCAGACGCCCTGCCAGGCCGGCCAGTGTATTGCCGGCGTGAGAGCCGCCGAAGCCGCGCAGCGTCCCCCGGGAAGACAGGATCTCTTCCGGTGAAAGGGTCGTAATCGCCTGCGCCGACTCCGACCAGGCACCCCGCCCAGCAGAGTTGATGGCGGCAACCCGGAAATGGAAGGTGCGTCCCGAAGCCAGGCCGCTGTCCGTGTAGCGGGTGCGCGTCGTCTGCGTATCCGCCGCCCGGTTCGTCCAGTTCCCTTCCCTGCCGGTGTCGGAACGCTGGACCTGGTAGCCGGTAATCGCAGCGCCGCCGTCGCTTGCAGGCGTACCCCAGTTCAACTCGACCTGCCCGATGGCGCCTGTCGCCCGCAAGGCAATCGGCGCGCCCGGCTTCTTCGGCGCGGGGGCTGTTGATCTCGACCGCGAGCGTGAACTACGTGACCGTGAACTCGAACTGTATGGCACATA
>CAZJXU010000293.1:0-2621 GCA_964550095.1 uncultured Spirochaetales bacterium
GCGCAGCAGCGCCTCCCGCGCCTTTGGGTCTTCGGGGTGGCCGCGCTCCTCGACGTCGATGATCAGCTCCGCGCTCTCGTCGATGGTGTAACCGTCGTCGCCCGCGAACGCGCGCACGAAGGCCTCGGCCTCGCGGCTGCGTTCCACCACCAGCTCGTGCACGCCGCGCAGGCGGCTGCAGTCGCCCTTGCGCGTTTCCTGGAAAACGTGGCGCAAATCCCGCTTGGTGGTTTCCACTTCGCTCGCCAGCAGCAGCGTGTGCTGGGGGTCGAGACGTTTCAGGAAATTATCCAGCGTGAGCGACTGCAGCTCGGGCGTCAGCCGGCGGTGGTGGATGTGGCTTTGCAGGAACACCTGGTAGAGGTAGGAGATGTCGCGGCAGGCCAGCTCGCCTGCCAAGAGCGGCTTTGCGGGCAGCGCCGACAGCAGCAGCCCGGACAGCAGCGCCGCCGCCGGCAGCGCCCACGCCCCCCTGAGCCACGCCCTCCTGCGCCGTGCGTCGGCCCACGCGCCCCCGCGCCGCGCGCCCGCCCGTCGTCTGAAAATCCGCCTTGCTTGCCACATAGTCGTTCAGTTTAGCCGAGGCCGCTTTTGTCGCTATTCGTCGCTGCCGGGCGCGCCCCGGCCCGCCGCCGCGCGTTTCGGCCTGCGCCCCGGCCCGCCTTTAGTAGCGGTAGTGCTCCGGCTTGTAGGGGCCTTCCACCGGGATGTCCAGGTACTCGGACTGCTCCGGGCTGAGCTCGGTGAGCCTGGCGCCGAGCTGCGGCAGGTGCAGGCGCGCCACTTCCTCGTCCAGTTCCTTGGGCAGCATGTACACCTGCCTTTCGTACCTATCCGGATGCAGGTGCAGCTCGAGCTGCGCCATCACCTGATTGGTGAAGGAAGTGCTCATCACGAAGCTCGGGTGCCCGGTGGCGCAGCCCAGGTTGAGCAGGCGCCCTTCGGCCAGCACCAGCACGCTGTGCCCGTCCGGGAAAATCCACTCGTCGTACTGCGGCTTGATGTTGCGCCGGCGCACGCCCGGCAGCTTCTTCAGCCCGGCCATGTCGATTTCGTTGTCGAAGTGGCCGATGTTTCCGACGATGGCCTTGTCTTTCATGCGCTGCACGTGGTCGGCGCGGATCACGTTCAGGTTGCCGGTGGCGGTGATGAAGATGTCCGCGCGCTCCACCACGTCTTCCACGCGGCTGACCTCGTAGCCTTCCATGGCCGCCTGCAGCGCGCAGATCGGATCGATTTCGGCGATGATCACGCGGCAGCCCTGGCCGCGCAGCGCCTGCGCGCAGCCCTTGCCCACCTCGCCAAAGCCGCACACCACGGCGACCTTGCCGCCCAGCATCACGTCGGTTGCGCGCATCAGGCCGTCCGGCAGCGAGTGGCGGCAGCCGTAGGTGTTGTCGAAGCGGCTCTTGGTGGCGGAATCGTTGACGTTGATGGCGGGAAAGAGCAGCGACCCGGCCTGCGCCATCTGGTACAGGCGCTTCACGCCCGTGGTGGTCTCTTCGGAGACGCCGCGGATCTGCGCCGTCAGCCGGCCCCAGCGGCCCGGGTCGTTTTCCGCTTCGCGCTTCAGCAGTTGCAGGATGACGCCCCATTCTTCGCTGTCGGTTTCCGGGTTGAAGTCGGGGATCTTCCCCGCCTTTTCAAACTCCAGGCCTTTGTGCAGCAGCAGGGTGGCGTCGCCGCCGTCGTCCACCACCTGGTGCGGGCCCGCGCCGTCCGGCCACTCGAAGGCCCGGTTGGTGCACCACCAGTACTCCTCCAGGGTTTCGCCCTTCCAGGCATAGACGGTCGAGCCCTGCGGCGCCTCCGGCTCGCCGCCTTTCCCCACCACCACCGCGGCGGCCGCCGCGTCCTGGGTGGAGAAGATGTTGCAGGAAACCCAGCGCAGCTCGGCGCCGAGGGCGCTCAGCGTTTCGATCAGCACCGCGGTCTGCACCGCCATGTGCAGGCTGCCCATGATGCGCACGCCGGCCAGGGGCTGCTGCGCGTGGTAGCGCCGGCGCAGCTCCATCAGGCCGGGCATCTCGTGCTCGGCGAGTTCGATTTCCCTGCGGCCGAGCTCGTGCAGGGACAGGTCGGCGACCCGAAAATCGCTTTGATCGAGAGGCATGGAAATCTCCTTGCGCGGCGCTTGTCCGGCGGCTGACTTGTCAACGGGCGGGGACGCCCGCCGGCGGTTGACCGCACCGACGCATGGCGCGGCCTGCCCGGGGCCGGATGGTCCGTCCGCCCGGCGCGCCGGACTGTACTCGAAAGTGCGTGACTTACCAACGGACGTGGACGCCCGCCGCCGACAGGCGGCGGGCGTCCGTATCGGCCACGAGTTGCCCAGGCATCCTCGCACACCTGCCGCGGTCCGGTAGCCAAGCTCCGCGCGCCCAGCGTCACGTACAGCCTGCGACCGAACCTATCGCCCGCTTCTCGTCGCGCTTCGATCTCACTCCATTTGGGCCAGCGGGCTGATCAGCACCACGACTCCCACCAGCACCAGCATGGCCAGGCCCAGCAGGCTGAGCGTGTGCAGCGGCCCGATCTGGCCGCTGATGAAACCCGAGAGCAGGGCGCCCAGCGGGGCCGTGGCCAGGAAGCCGAAAAGGTTCATCGACAGCACCCGGGCG
>CAZJXU010000294.1:0-2105 GCA_964550095.1 uncultured Spirochaetales bacterium
CAGGCAGATTCAATTCTCCCAATGAACGTTTCGGGGAATAGCGGAAGAGGAAGTGTTGACGGCGGACCGGGGGCGCCGAGCCGCTGCAACGCAGATTAGGCAAGCTCGGGCGGCTGGGTGCCGCAGGCGTCGTCTTGTGGCGTCGGGCTGGCCGCCGTGTCGCACACGCAGTGCGGCCTTGGCTGCGGGGCGACGATGTCACTGGGAACGCGGGAGGGGGTTAGCAGGCCACGAGCCCGACGGTGTAGTCGGGCCGCAGATGCAACTGTTCCATGCGGCGCTTGATATTCCGGACCCGGAACAGGCGCAGGATCGAGATCGCGAGGTTCGCGAAAGCCGCCATCACACGGGGCAAAGCGCCCTTGCGCACGCGGCAGTGGTCCTCCCGCAAGGCCACGTCCCGCACGTAGTGGATCCCGTTTTCGACCGCTCCCCAATACCCCCGGTTCAAGGCCAGCAGCCGGGCGGGCGTCGCCTGCTCCGGCGGCAGGCTCGTGATCAGGTACACCGTCTCGGGCTGGCGTCGCTTGCCGTCCTTCTTGAACACCGTCTCGCGCCGCACCTGCGCCACGAAGCGCACGCCCGGGAAACCGATGTAGGGCACCTGCGGGTCGAGTTCGTCGGACAGGCGCAGCCAGCGCTGCTCGATGCGCCCGTGATCGCCGTCGAGCGTGGAGTGGGCTCGCAGGCAGTCCCAGTCGAACCCGTCGGCGATCTCCTCCAGCAGCGTCGGCTGATTGGCCTTGACCGTGAACACGTAGTGCAGGCCGAGGTCGAGGATGGCCTGCGCGGTCCGGGTCTGGGTGTGCAGGGCGTCCGCGATCAGGCAGCGTCCCGAGCCGGCGAAGCGCTGCGCCAGCTGGCGCAGCGCGGCCCCTTCCGCCTCGTCCTTGTGGCCCGAGTAGCCGATCTGTCCGACCACGCAGCCGGAGCCGATGCCGACCGCCGAGAGCTGCTGCCGGGGGCGCTGCTGGCGGGGCTGCCCGTCCCCGCCGAGATCCCGGTCGTAGGAGCCCCGCAGGGTCTTCCCGTCCAGCGCAAGCGGTTCATTTCCCGGCACTTGCTCTGCCATCCAGGCGGCCATCAGGGTCTCCACCAGGTCTTCGTCGAGACGCTTGAGAATGTAGTGCAGGGTCGACACCCCCGGGGCGTCGTAGCGCCCGCTCGAGCGGCGTCGGCGGGCTCCGATCGAGCGGAGCCGCTCCGCGCTCAGCGCCCGTCCGAAATCCGAGATCTGCGTCAGCGTCTCGCACCCGGCCAGCCGCGCCGCGATCACGATCGCCAGCACGGTCGGCAGCGGATAGCGCCGGCCTTGCGCCTGGCGCGGGTCGGTGACCTGTCGCAGATACTCCCACAGGGATTGCAACTGCCGGGCGTTCAACTCCATGCGCGGTCTCCAGGGGGTCCATTCCGGGCGCGGCCTCGTCGCTGCCAGCTGCTGGCGGGCGTCGCGACCCAGGGGGTAGAGGAACACCCGCTTCGGCGCCCCGTGCTCGACATAGTCGAGCGGCCCGCCGCGCACCCTGCCGAACCCGCGCGTCGCCCCCACTTCGAGCCAGTTGGCGGCGCGGTAACAGGTGCCCCGGAACCGCCCGGGATCGACAAACGACTCCGCCAGCAACACCGGCTGGCCGTGGCGCGTGAGCCAGTCGCCCGGCAACCGGCGCAAGCTCAGGCCCAGCACGCGCGAGGCCAGGTTCGGCACGCCGGCGGCTTCGCCGAGCACCAGGAAACGCGAGTTGTTGACCACCAGGAACAGCCGCGCCCGCCGCTGCAGCTGGGTCCAGCCGATCCAGCGCTCGCGCGCCGCGCAATGCAGCGCCGCCGCCTGCCAGCCGAGCAGTGCCAGCCAGCGCCCGTCCCACTCGGCGACATGCAGCAGCCGCCGGCCGCAGAACTTGCGGAATCCCAGGTAATGCTGTTCCCGCATCAGCGCGTTCCAGCGCGGCAACTCGCTCGTGCGCACCGGACGCACCTGCACTTCCCGCACCGCGATGCCCGCTTCACTCACTCTGGGCGTTATTGCACAAACGGAACTGGTTTGTCCAGTCCCTCCGCAATGCCCTTCCTATTCACAACCTCTCAGAGAGAATTGAATCGCCCTG
>CAZJXU010000295.1:0-1913 GCA_964550095.1 uncultured Spirochaetales bacterium
CCCTCGGTGATCTCCGTCACCCCCATTGGCCGGTGCACCCTTATGAAGGGCGCCCCCTCGACGGCCACCACGGCCATGCCCTCGGTCCCGGCGCCGGGCTCGTAGCCGCGGCCAGCCTCAACGGTCAGCGTGATGCTGTAGAGACCGGCCGTGAATTCGTTGGTCGGGATCGGCACGGTCGCCGTGGCGCTGTCCCTGGGGATTTCCCAGGTGGTGGGGAGGTTTTCCCCATCGTTCTCGAATACAAAGTTGCTCGCACTGCCGAAAGCGACGTTGCGACCGGTCACCGCGATGTTCACCGTCAGCGCGTTGGCCGGGTCGCCCGTGCGGGTGAGCGTGAACATCGCCATTCCACCGGGATCGATCGGGGTGGTACCGGGCGCGACGGTTACGGTGGGGGTGTCGGTGCCGGAAGATTCGTTCACGGTGCCCTTGATGCGGAGCTTGAGGAATTGATTGGCTGTGGGAGACGACCAGGCCGTACTGCCGGCACCGGAAGCCGCCTTATGGAAACCCTCGGTGGTGAAACTCCATCCCGCAGCGGGTGTACCGGACGCGCCCGATACATTCGTAACTTTGGCAAGGCCAGTCTGTGGATTCATGATCACAACACAGTACGTCGTGCTGGCGGTAAGTGTGGCGTTCGCCGGAGCGGTGAACTCGTTTATCGCGTTCCTGGTCAGGGTGGTGGGGTTGGTGAACTCGTGCAAATCGGTGAGCGTCGGGCGGAGTGCGTCGCCGCTGCCCGTGCTCGCCCGCACCGAAACCGTCCAGTTGCCGGTACCGAGCGTCCCCAATTCCAGTTCGATTGTGCTGATTGTGTAGCCTTCGGTCTCGGCGCCCGTGGTGAAGCACTGGCCGTAGAAGTCCCGACTCTGAAGCCCTATCGCTTGATCAGCGTTTTCGATGTTGCTGAGAAAGGTGGTGGTGGAGTCCTGGGCGCCGGCTGCGACGGGCGACAGAAAAGCCAAAGCCACCACGAACAGCAGGGCGGCGACGGAAAAGCTCCCGACCGCGGGCCTGCGCGCGCGGAGTTGTACGGTCACGGCGGCGGTGTTCGTGTGTGCGGCATCGGGACTGCGCACGGCGCGTCCGGAAATAATGGCGGCGGCGGCAGCGACGGCGTTCATATCGCCCCCCCCCCGGATTCGAGAGGGCCGGGCGCTGCTACCGGGCTTGCATCCACTCCGGTAGCTCGATACCAGCACGCTGCAGAACTGACGGACACGGACGACCGCAGCGGCCGTCCGCGTCTTACTTCCTGGCCCACCACCTCGATGCAGGCTTTCATCACACCTCCTCACAGCCTCACCCGCCCCGCCAAAGGCGCGCCGGGGGCCGCCTGGCGCCGCCCGGGGGGCGATGCGTCCCGGCCAGTACACAGGCAGGCCGGACGCCGGAAATGATAGCACTTCCGGTGGAAGGCTGAGCCCGGGAGAGAGGGCCGCCCGGGGGCCGGCAGGGGGCTGTGGCGGGCGAGCCCGGGAGAGGAGCGGGCGTCCGTGACGGCTTGGGGCCGCACGCAGGTGCTATGCTTTGCATGAAGAACGGGCGGGCGGCGCTTTCAGAACGACACCGATACGGTCGGTCGCCCCTGTGTCGTCCTGAATCAGGGACGCCCGCTGCCTGGGGCGGGCGTCCGTGACGGCCACGTAAGCATCAGCGAATTTCGCACGGTCGAAGCGGCCCGGTAGCCAGGCTAAATTCCGGGCGCTGGCCGGGAGTAATGCACGGACAGGCGGCCCCGGCGACCGGCCGGCGCACATCAGGGGACACCATGAGCACACACACTGCATTCGAGGAGTACGAGGCTTACGACGCGCTGGGGCTCGCCGAGCTGGTGCGCCGGGGCGAGACCACGCCCGAGGCGCTGCTGGAAGCGGCGCTGCAGCGCACCGAAGCGCATGACCCGA
>CAZJXU010000296.1:0-2073 GCA_964550095.1 uncultured Spirochaetales bacterium
GCACGCAGGGCTTTCCTACCTGCTGGTTCCGATGCGGCAGGAGGGCGTGACGATTCGCCCGATTCGCCAGATCACCGGCGACGCCGAGTTTTACGAAGTGTTCTACGACGGCGCGCGCACCGAACAGGGCAACGTGATCGGCGAAGTGGGGGAAGGCTGGCGCATGGCGCAGGCGACGCTCGGCTTCGAGCGCGGCGTTTCGACGCTCGGGCAGCAGATGCTGTTTCGCAACGAACTGAACGAGATTATTGAAATCGCCAAGCGCAACGGCAAGGCACGGGATGCGGGGGTGCGCCGTCGCATCGTCGATGCCTGGATGGGGCTGGAGATTCAACGCGCCGGGGCCTTGCGCATGCTCTCTGAAAAAAGCGGCGTCTCGCCCGCCGCGCTCACCAGCAAAATTTACTGGGCCACCTGGCACCGGGAACTCGGAGAGCTGGCGATGGAGGTGCTGGGCGAAGAGGGCGAACTCGCCGAGGGCTTTCCGTACCGGCTCACCCGGATGCAGCGGCTGTTTCTGTTCACGCGCGCGGAGACCATTTACGGCGGCTCGAACCAGGTGCAGCGCAACATCATCGCCGAGCGCGGGCTGGGCCTGCCGCGCGAGCCGCGCGGGAAGGATGCATGATGATGCGGTGTGATGTTGTGTTCGGGCGCGGGTTGGGCGAGTCGCTCGGGCCGTGCGGGCTGCGTCGGTCGTTCGAGCCGCGTCGATCATGCGGTTCGCGCCGGCCTTGCGGTTCGCGTCGGTCTTGCGGACAGCGTCGTTCGTGCGAACAGGGGAGGGCGAGGTGAGTGTAAAAGTACCCGCCTATCCGCCGGGCCGTAATTTGCTGGCCGGGCGAAACGCCGTGGTGACTGCAGCCGCCGGTACCGGCATCGGCTACTTCGCTGCCCGGCGCGCACTGGAAGAGGGCGCGCGCGTGTTGATCAGCGACCTGCACGAGCGCCGCCTGCAGGAAGCCGCAGAGCGCTTGCAGCAAGAAACCGGCGAGCGGCCCGCCACCGCGCTGTGCGACGTCACCGACCAGGCGCAGGTGGATGCGCTGTGCCGCGCCGCCGAAGCTGCGCTGGGCAGCGTGGACGTTTTGATCAACAATGCAGGGCTGGGCGGCTATGCGAAGCTGGTCGATATGAGCGACGAAGCGTGGTCGAAGGTGCTCGACGTGACGCTGAACGGAACCATGCGGGTGACGCGCGCTTTTTTGCCGCAGATGTGTGGGCGCGGCGCGGGCGCCGTGGTCAACAACGCCTCGGTGCTGGGCTGGCGCGCCCAGGAGGGGCAGAGCCACTACGCGGCGGCCAAGGCAGGCGTGATGGCCTTCACCCGCTGCGTGGCCATGGAAGTTGCAGAGTTCGGCGTGCGCGTCAACGCGGTGGCGCCCAGCATCGCCGTGCACGAGTTCCTTTCCAAAGTGACGCCTCCCGGTCTGCTGGAAGAGCTGGTTGCGAAGGAGGCCTTCGGGCGCGGCGCCGAGCCCTTCGAAGTGGCGGGCGTGATGATCTTCTTGGCCAGCGACCTCGCTTCCTACATGACGGGGGAAGTCGTAGCGGTTTCCAGTCAACATCCATAGCCCGTCGCTGCGCCCGGCCGGCCTGCGCGGGTTTGCGCGTGCGCCGGTTTTCGTCGGAGCGAGGCGGGGCGGAGCGAGGCAGGGGTGAAACGCGGCGCGGGGCGCCACACAGGCGTACAGGCGCACAGGAGGAAGAAGCACATGCCCGTTGTTTTCGAAAACCCGAAAGCGCTTTTGGGCGCGGCGGGCCGGGCGCTCGGCGAGAGCGACTGGCTCGAGATCAGCCAGGAGCGCATCAACCAGTTCGCCGACGCCACCGGCGATCACCAGTGGATTCACGTGGACCCGGAGCGCGCGAAGCAGGGCCCCTTCGGCGGAACCATCGCCCACGGCTACCTGAGCCTCTCGCTGGTCAACCACTTTTTGCCGCAGCTTCTGGAAGTGCGGGGCGTCGCCATGGGCGTGAACTACGGCGTTGACCGCGTGCGCTTCCCGGCGCCCGCTCCGGTGGGCGCCCGCGTGCGCGCCTTGGGTGAAATCATCGACGCCGAAGAGGTGA
>CAZJXU010000297.1:0-2025 GCA_964550095.1 uncultured Spirochaetales bacterium
CGGCGGAGCGGCGGATCGCCTGGGCCAGGCGGCTTGGCTCGTCGGGCCCGGCCGAAGCGGTCCGTGCTTTGATACGGGCGATGGGGGCCCGTGCTTTGGTACGGGCGAGGGGGCACGGGCTTTGATACGGGAAAAACGAACAAGGGAGAAGATCATGACGAACAACGCACCGACGCTGCCGGAACTCGCACTGCCTACCGCGCTAATTACCTCGGAACTGCAGCGCGGCGTGGTGGGCGACCTCTCGCCGCTACCTGAACTGGCCGCCGCCGCCGCGCCCATACTGGGTACGGCCTCTGCGCTGTGCGCGGCGGCGCGCGACGCCGATATTCCCGTGCTTCACTGCACGGCGCTGCGCCGCGCCGACGGCGCCGGCGCGAGCGACAACGCGCGCCTGTTTCGCTACATGGCGAAGCAGCCGCCCCTGCTCGAGGGCAGCGAACGCGCGGCGCTGATGCCGCAGCTCGACGTGCAGCCGGGGGACATCGTGCTCTCGAGGCTGCACGGCCTCTCGCCTTTCCAGGGTACCGAGCTCGACAGCGTGCTGCGCAATCTTGGCGTGGCGACGCTGGTGATCGTCGGGGTTTCCGTGAACGTGGCCGTTACCAACCTGGCCTTCGACGCGGTGAACGCCGGCTACCGGGTGGTGATCCCCACCGACGCGGTCGCCGGCACGCCTGCAGACTACGTGGAAGCGGTTTTCGAACACACGCTGCGCAACGTGGCGAGCCTGGCCCGCACAGAGGACGTGCTGACGCACTGGCGCCGTTGAAAACACAACCCCGCATGCTGCTCGCGCAAAAAACCGCACCGGGCCGCCCGCCGCCCGTCTGAAAACGCTGCGCATCACACCGCACGAAATCCGCCGCTTGCCGGGGACGCCGCTTTCACCGTGCGACACGCCGCATCGTCCCGCCCCAAAGCGCCGTGCAGCGAGAGCCGCAGCGTGCGCCCGTCGCCCGCGCAAAAAACTGTACAGCGCCACTGCGCCGGCGCGCCGCCCGTCTGAAAACACTGCACAGCGCCACTGCGCCAGCGCGCCGCGCACGCATCCCCACACCGCGCCGCCCGTCTGAAAACACTGCGCAGCGGAACTGCGAACTGCTCGCCGCCCATATCTCCGCACCGCGTCGCCCGCCGGTTCAGCCGCTCCGACGGAAGCGCTCCAGAAGTTCGCGCTCCTTGGCGCGCGCGGCGGCCAGTTGCGTTTCCTTTACCGAGTCGAAGCCCCGCACCTGCTCCGGAAGGCTCGCGATGTCGGCCGCCAGTTCCACGTTGTCCGGCCTGAGGCCGTCCAGCACTTCTTCTACGTTGCGTTCGTATTCCCGGACCAGGCGCCGCTCCAGCCTGCGGTGCGCGCGGTAGCCGAAGGGGTTCAGGGGCGTGCCGCGCAGAAACTTCGCGCGCGCCATCAGGCGAAACACCGGCATCATCCACCGGGCCGGCACAGCCACCTTCCTGGCGCGGCCGCTGTCCTGGTCGTAGCGGGCGAAGAGCGGAGTGAAGAGATGATCGCTCGCAAGATGCAGGGTCAGCGTGTAGTCGCCTTCGAACTCCCGCTCGATCTGTTCCCGGAAGGCCGCGCCGCTGTAAAGACGCGCGACTTCAAACTCGTCCTTGATCGCCAGCACCTTGAAGTAGTAGCGGGCGACCGCCCGCGCCAGGACATCCCCGCCCCCGCCGACCTTGCGCTCGCGCTCGCGCACGCGTTCCACCAGGCGCCGGTAGCGCTCGGCATAGAAGGTGTCCTGGTAGTCGCCGAGGAAGCGCACGCGCTTTTCCACCAGTTCGTCCAGCGTGGGGTCAAAGGCCGGCTCCGGACCGATGCGGCGCGCGCGCAGCGCCGCTTCCACCGCTTTGCGATTATGCGCCCAGAGCCGGCCCCAGTTCAGGGCGGCGCGGTTTTCGGCGACTGAGCGCCCGTTCAGTTCCAGTGCGCGTTCCAGCGCCCCCAGGCCCACCGGCAGCATGCCCAGTTGGCAGGCGACCCCCAGCAAAAACATGTTGGCGTAAACGGCGTCGCCC
>CAZJXU010000298.1:0-4537 GCA_964550095.1 uncultured Spirochaetales bacterium
TCGTAGTAGCGGTCGTCTTCCGCCACCTCGGGGCGGCCCAGCATGGCGCAAAAATCCTTCCACTGCTGACCGGTGGTGACGCAAAAACCCACCCAGCCGTCGCGGCTGGGCTCGATGGAAGGCGTGTCGATGGAGCGCTCCAGCGGGACCTCGAACCACTGGCCCTGCAGGTCGTGGTAGATGGTGAGCGCGGCCACCGCCACTTCGAAGCCGGCCAGGTCCGCGTGCAGGCCGCGGCCGCTGCGGCGCGCCGCCGCGTGGGCCAACAGCGCCGCCACGGCGGCGTAGGCCCCGATCGCCCACTCCAGCACCCTGCCGCCTGCGGCCAGCGGCTCGCGATCCGGGAGGCCCCGGTATGCAGTGCCGCCGCAGGCCGCCTCCAGCGTGAAGCCCGATGCAGGGCGCGCGGCCCAGGGCCCCTCCCGGCCAAAGGGCGAGAGGGAAACCAGCGAGAGGGCCGGGTTTTCGGCCTGCAGCGCCTCGAACCCGAGCCCGGCGGCGGAGAGCATGCCCGCCGCCGCATCCGAACCCGCTTCCGCCGCCGAACCCGCTTCCGCACCCACACCCGCATCCGCCGCTGCGTCCGCATCCGGGCCGGCGTCCATGCCCGGGCCTACACCCGCGCCCGTGCTCACGCCCAAGCCCGCGGACTCGGCGCCTGCGTCCGAACCCGCGCCCGCAGCCGCACCTGCATACGAACCCGCGCCCGCACCCACACCCGCACCGGCGGACTCGATCACCAAGTCGGCCTCGCAGGCGATGGCGCGCAGTGCGCGGCGGTCCGCCTCGTCGGCGATGTCCAGCTTCACGCCGCGCTTGCCCGCATTCAAGAAGCGGAACAGCGCGCCGTCTTCACCCTTTGCGAGCGCCTGGCCGGATGCAGTGTGGCGGCGCAGCGGGTCGCCCGCGGGCGCTTCGGCCTTGAGCACGTCGGCCCCTGCATCGACCAGCAGCTTGCCGGCGTAGGGCCCGGCGATGCCGCCTGCCAGTTCGAGAACGCGCAGCCCGGCGAAGGGTTGTTCCTGCATGCGGCGAGCGCCGGCGGCCCTTTAGCCGCGCGGTATGCCGGAGCGTTCCGCCTGCTTTTTCAGTTCCAGGCGCGCGATGGTGCGGCGGTGCACTTCGTCCGGGCCGTCCGCCAGGCGCAGCGTGCGCATGCTCGCATAGGTGCGGGCCAGGCCGAAGTCCGTGGTGACGCCCGCGGCGCCGTGCGCCTGGATGGCGTCGTCGATGATGCGCAGCGCCATCAGCGGCGCTTGCACCTTGATCATGGCGATCTCGGAGCGCGCCACCTTGTTGCCGACGGTGTCCATCATGTACGCAGCCTTCAGGGTCAGCAGCCGGGCGCACTCGATGTCGATGCGCGCGTTGGCGATGCGCTCCTCCCAGACGTTGTGCTCGTACAGCTTCTTGCCGAAGGCCTCGCGGCTCATCAGGCGGTCGCACATCTTTTCCAGGGTGCGCTCTGCCACGCCGATCACGCGCATGCAGTGGTGGATGCGGCCGGGGCCGAGCCGGCCCTGTGCGATTTCAAAGCCGCGTCCTTCGCCCAGGATCATGTTCTCGGCGGGCACGCGCACGTTGTCGAACACCACTTCGCCGTGGCCGTGCGGCGCATCGTCGAAGCCGAACACCGGCAGGTTGCGCACGACGGTCACGCCGGGCGTGTCGGTGGGCACCAGGATCTGGCTCTGCTGCAGGTGGCGCGGGCCATCGTGGCTGTTCCGGCCCATCACGATCATGATCTTGCAGCGCGCTTCGCAAATGCCCGAGGTCCACCACTTGCGGCCGTTGATCACGTACTCGTCGCCTTCCCGGCGGATCTCGGTGCTGATGTTGGTGGCGTCGGAAGAGGCCACCGCGGGCTCGGTCATCGCAAAGGCCGAGCGGATTTCGCCGTCGAGCAGGGGCTTTAGCCACTGCGCCTTTTGCGCTTCGCTGCCGTAGCGGTCGAGCACTTCCATGTTGCCGGTGTCGGGCGCGGAGCAGTTGAACACCTCCGCCGCAAAGCCCACCCGGCCCATCACCTCGCAGAGCGGCGCGTATTCCAGGTTGGTGAAGCCGGCGCCGAGTTCGCTGTGCGGCAGGAACAGGTTCCACAGGCCGGCCTCGCGGGCCTTGACCTTCAGCTCTTCCATCATCGGGGGAGTCTGCCAGCGGTCTTCCAGCTCTTCGTGCTGCTGGTAGTAGGCCGCCTCGCTCGGGTAGATGTGCTCGTCCATGAACTTGTTCAGTTGGTCCAGGGCGAGTTTGGTCTTCTCGTTGTGCTCGAAATCCACGGGGGGTCTCCTTTGGTGTCGGTAATGTGTGAGAACGCCTTGCAGGCAGACGGGACATGCGCCGCCGCTTGCCGACACGACTGCAGGCCGTGCCGGGCCGGGCCGACTATAGCCCGGATGCCGGCCCGGATGCGCATCCCCATCGGCATCGGCGATAGTATCGCATCTACAGGAGGAAAACCGCGCGTGACACGGCAGGACACAAAAATTCCGGCGCAGCCGGGCGAGGCGGCGTCCCCGGACAAGCCGGGCGAACAGGGCAAGCCGGGCGAGGCGGCGGCGTCCCCGAACGGGGCGGAAGAAACGGGAGCGGCGCCGCACCGGGTCGATGCGGCGAGGCAGGACGAGCCGGGCGAAGCGACGCCCTTGGTTGAGACGGACGAAGCGGCCCTCCAAGACGAGCCCCCGCCCGCGTCCGGGCCGGAAGACGCAGCCACGAAGGCCCGCTTTGAACTCAAGGCGCGGCTGGCCGACACGCTGCGCGCCATCCTGGACAGGCTGCCGCTCAGCGGCGCGGACGAAGCGCTGCTGAGCGAGCTTGAGGCGCCGCTGCTCGGGGTGGCGGAGCGCCTCACGCGGGCGGGCCTCATGCCGCGCGCCAGCGCCGCGAACGTAATCGGCAGGGGGCACTACGCGTGGGTGGGCCCGGTGGCGGGCCGCGCCAACGCCATCGCGCCGCCCTTTTCGCTCTGGGTGGATGAGGCCGAGAAGGCAGCCTTCGGACGCGGCAGCTTTCGCAAAATGCACGAAGGCGCGCCGGGCGTCGTGCACGGCGGCCTGCTGTCCGCCGTCATCGACGAACTGCTGGGCCGGGCCACCATGCTGAGCGGCGGCCCCGGCATGACCGCCAGGCTCTCGGTGCGCTACCTGCAACCCACGCCCATTCAGCAGCCGCTCGAGTTGAAGGGCTGGATCGAGCGCACCAGCGGCCGGCGCCTGTTCATGAAGTGCGAAGTGCGCTGCGGCGAGGTCATGACCGCACGCGCCGAGGGGCTGTTCATCCGCGTTCCAAAGGAACTGTTCCGGGAACTCGAAAGGAAACAGCGCGAACTGGAAAGCTGACGGTTGTGATTGCGTGAGAAGCACGAACCGGAATTGACACACGCAACTATCAGAATTTCACCACGCAGCGAAAGCCGCTCGCGCAGATCCCTCATCACGCAACGTTGCCGACCGCTGCCTGGAGCGACCGGTCGTATCGCCTTCGCCCCTTTTCCGTCGGTGCGCGCCTTGCGGGTGGACGCAAGCCGCCTGCTGCCTCGTCAGAAGCTGACTTGCAGATCCACGCCGATGCGGCGTTCCGCGTCGCCACCGTCCGAAGCCTGCGTGGTGCGGCGTTCGCCGAAGAGTTCGATGTGCATGGCCGTGCCGGGCACGGGGGCCTCGGGCCGCCACAGCACGCCGGAGAGGTCCAGGCGCGTGCCGATGCGCAGCTTGCGCGTGTCTGCCCCGCCGAGCCCCACCACGGCGAAGGGCTCCAGCACGCCCCTGCCCCCGAACAGGCGCAGGTGGTAGCCGAAGCCTGCATCCAGTCGGCCCCGCCTTGCCGCGCGCGACGCCCCGCCGTCTTTCCCGGCTGCGGCCCGCTCGAACAGGTCGTCGTTCTCGAAGACGCCCGCGGCGCCGGACGAGGCCGCGCCCCAGGTCGGCGTGAGCGTCATGCTGAAGCCCTCGCCGCCAAGGCCCGGGTCATACGCGACATCGACGCCCGCGCCCCACTCCCGGAATTCGTCTTCCGCGTGCATCACGATGCTGTGGCCGCGCAGCCGCACACTCAGGCCGCGCTGCAAGTCGCGATACTGAAAGGCCGCGCCGACTTCCGCGCCCAGCCCCTCGTCCGCATCGCCGCCGTCCCGGCGCGCGCCCACTTCGAGGCTTAGCTGCGTGCTGCGCTGCGTATCTTCGGAAACCCAGGAACGTTTCCCTTCCAGCATCAGGCGCATGCGCATCGCATCGCCGCTCACTTCCGGCAGCTCCGCCGACTCTTTCGACACCAGGTCCACCACGAAGGCGTCCGCCTTCAGGCTGAGGTCCACTTCGCCGATGGCGCGCAGCGCATTGCGCATGCCCAGCGCGGCCATCTGCATCTCCAGGTCCGTCGAAAGGGTCTGCGCATCCGTGCGCGTCTGCTGCTCGGAGGCCAGGGTGATATTCGCGCTGCCCGAGCCGAAGCCCACCATGGCGAAGATGCCGAGACCCGGGTTCGGCGCGATGTGCAGGTACGGCATGGCGCTGGTGATCTCCAGCTCCCAGGTTCC
>CAZJXU010000299.1:0-1646 GCA_964550095.1 uncultured Spirochaetales bacterium
GGAGCCGGTCGCTGCGGTCGGCAGTATCGTTCTGCGTGGCCGAAACGACGCCCGCGAAAGGCAGCGTGCGTCACTAATTCAGGACGACGCACCTGCGCGCACCGCACCGGCTGAACCGGCCGCGTCGAAAGCCGTCGCCAGAATTTCGGGGTCCACCTCCCGTCCGCTCCAGAGGCGAATTTGCTCGGCGGCCTGGTACACCAGCATCCACTTTCCGCCCACCGCTTCGGCGCCCGCCGCGCGCGCATCCCGGAGCAGCTTCGTTTCTGCAGGCTCGTAGATGGTGTCGAACACGATGCCGCCGGCGCGCAGCGCCGTGTTCGCAACGGGGCTTTGCGTGTCGTCGGAGAGTCCGACACGCGTGGCGTTGATCAGCAGATCGTATTCGATGTCCGCAAGATCGCCGAGCGCACCGGCCCCGGCGGCGCCGAGTTCCCGCGCCAGGCGCCGGGCCTTTTCCGCGCTGCGGTTCAACACGTGAACCCGCGCGCCCCGCTGCTGCAGGCCGAACACTGCAGCGCGCGCGGCGCCGCCGGCGCCCAGCACCACCGCGCGGCGCCCCGCCAGTTCGCCGTGCCGTTCCAGGGCGCGCACCAGCCCCAGCCAGTCCGTGTTGGCGCCGACCAGGCGCTCCCCTTCGCGCGTCACGGTGTTGACGGCGCCTATGGCGCGGGCCGTTTGATCGATGTCGTCCAGGTGCTGCATCACCGCCTCTTTGTGCGGAATGGAAATGGCGAGTTGCCTGAAGCCCAGCGCGCGCGCACCCGAAAGCGCTTCGGCCAGGCGCTCCGGCGCTACGTCGAAGGCCAGGAAGCGGGCGTCCAGCCCGAGCGCCCGGAAGGCCGCGTTGTGCATCGCGGGCGAGCGGGTGTGCGCGGCAGGGTGCAGCAACACGGCGCACAGCCCGGTCCGGTGGCCGATCGGGCCATGGCCGCTCGCCGTCTTCGCCGCTGGTCTTTGCGTTTCGGACATGGTTTCTCACCGCCCCGGGCGGCGCTTTGCGCGCGCCGGATTTTGTGTAACATCCCGCCGACCGTGCAAAGGTAGCGTTTACAAGGAGGACAGCCGTGGCGCGCGTAGCCATTCTGATGGGCAGCCCGAACGATTACGAGGTGATGAAGGGCGCCGAGCAGGCGCTCGCCAAGCTGGGCATCGAGAGCGATGTGCGCGTGATTTCCGCGCACCGCACCCCGGAGCGGCTGGACCGCTACCTGGCGGAGGCCACGGAGCAGGGGCTGCAGGTGGTCATCTGCGGGGCCGGCGGCGCGGCGCACCTGGCCGGGGCCACGGCCGCCAAGACCGCCTTGCCTGTGCTGGGCGTCCCCATCGACAGCTCCCCGCTGCAGGGCTTCGATGCGCTCTTGGCCACGGTGCAGATGCCGCCCGGCGTTCCGGTCGCCACCTTCGGCGTGGGAGCCTGGGGCGCGCGCAACGCCGGAATCTTCGCCGCCCAGGTGCTGGCGGTGAGCGACCCGGAAGTCGCAAAAGCGCTCGCGGAAATGCGCAGGAAGCAATCCGAATCCGTTCCCGAGCGCCCCTGAAGCCCGCGCGCCGTCGCCGCGGAACGGCGCACAAACAGAGGGGGGAGGGCGGTGTCGCCACGGGGCGCGGCATCGCAGCAGCCGGGCCCTTTGCCGAGGCCCGCG
>CAZJXU010000300.1:0-5556 GCA_964550095.1 uncultured Spirochaetales bacterium
GGCCCAGCCAGATCGACCTGGCCGAATTCGAGCAGATGCTCAGCGAAGTGCGCGCGCTGGAGTGCGCCCGCCCGCGTTAATTGCGTTCGCCGCATAGTACGAAAACGTTCGTTGTGCCGGTCGCATCCGCCCGCCTGCGTGAGTCCTGTTGTTTGCCGTGCACGCCCGCACGCACGCGTGAGTTCTGTTGTTCGCCGTGCGGCGCGGGCGTTTGTGAACAGGATGACGCGCGGCTTTACTGCGGGCTCGCTGCGTGCCCACCCGGACGCGCGCCGTTTCGCCGACCGACCCTTCGCGCCTCTCCGTGTTTCGCCGCACGCGTGAATTCTGTTGTTCGTCGCGCCCGCCCGCGTTAATCCCGTTCGCCGCGCAGCGTGAGAGTTCTCCGCGCACGCACGCCCGCCCGCGTGAGTTCTGTTGTTCGCCGCGCCGTTCGGAAGTTCGTGAACAGGATGACGCGCGGCTTTATTGCGGGCTCGCTGCGTGCCCACTCGGATGATCGCCCGCGTCGCCGTGCTGTTGATCGCCTGCGCCGCCGCGCCGCGGGCCTGCTTCCAGCGCCTGCTCGACGGCTTCGCCCACGCTTTCAATCGGCACAATCTCGATGGCGTCCAGCACGTCGGCGGGCACTTCCACCAGGTCTTTCACGTTGCGGCGCGGCAGCAGCACCCGGGTGATGCCCGCGCGCGCCGCCGCCATCACCTTTTCCTTGATGCCGCCCACCGGCAGCACGCGCCCGCGCAGGGAAATCTCGCCGGTCATGGCCACCGTGCCCGAGGCGCAGCGCCCGGAAAGCGCCGAAGTCAGCGCCGTCACCAGCGCCACGCCCGCAGAAGGGCCGTCCTTGGGTATGGCGCCGGAGGGCACGTGCAGGTGGAACTCCCCGTTTTTCAGCGCGGGCGCCGCGAGTTCCAGCGCCTCCGCGTTGGCGCGCACCCAGGAGAGCGCCGCCTCGGCGCTTTCGCGCATCACCTCGCCCAGTTGCCCCGTGATGCGCAGCTGCACGCCCTTGCCGCCGGGCGCCGCGGTGGCTTCCACGAACAGGATGTCGCCGCCGTGCGCCGTGGCCGCAAGGCCCACCGCCACCCCGGGCGCCTCGGTGCGCTCCGCCGTTTCCGGCAGGTGCGGCGGCGGCCCCAGCGCCTTCGCCGCGAAGTCCGCGTCGATGCGAAGCGGCGCAAGCGAAGCATCTTCTGCGATGCGCGCCGCCGCCTTGCGCGCAACGCCGGCCAGGTGGCGCTCCAGATTGCGCACGCCGGCCTCGCGCGTGTACTCGTCCACGATCTTGCAGAGCGCCGCCTCCTCCACCACCGCCTGTTCCGGCGTCAGCCCGTGATCCGACAACTGCTTCGGCGCCAGGTGGCGCTTGGCGATGATCAGCTTGTCCCGTTCCGTGTAGCCCGGCAGATCGATCACCTCCATGCGGTCGAGCAGCGCGGGGGGGATGGTCGCCGCGGTGTTGGCGGTGGCGATGAACAGCACCCGGGAGAGATCGAAGGGAGTCTCCAGGTAGTGGTCGCTGAAGTGCGCGTTCTGCTCGGGGTCGAGCACTTCCAGCAGCGCCGACGAGGGGTCGCCCCGGAAATCGGCGCCGAGCTTGTCGATTTCGTCGAGCAGAAACACCGGGTTGCGCGTGCCGGTGCGGCGCAGGCTTTGCAGAATGCGCCCGGGCATGGCGCCCACGTAGGTGCGCCGGTGCCCGCGGATTTCCCCCTCGTCGCGCACGCCGCCCAGCGAGGCCCGGGCGAAGCGCCGCCCCATGGCGCGCGCGATGCTGCGCCCCAGCGAGGTCTTGCCGACTCCGGGCGGCCCGATGAAGCAGAGGATCGGCGCCTTGGCCTCCGGCGCCAGCTTGCGCACGGCCAGGTATTCGAGGATGCGCTCTTTCACCTTTTCCAGGTCGTGGTGGTCTTCGTCCAGCACCTCGCGCGAGTGCTTCAGCTCCAGCTGGTCTTCGCTCTCCCGGCCCCAGGGCAGCTCGGCAAACCACTCCAGGTAGTCCCGCAGCAGGTGCCGGTCGGGGGCGTGGCCGGGCAGGGCGCGAAAGCGGCGCAGCTCCCGGTCCACCAGCGTGCGGGCCTCTTCCGGCAGCGGCGTGTTTTCCAGGCGCTCGGCCAGTTCGTCCGCCTCGCGCTCGCCGCCGTCGCCCTCGCCGAGTTCCTTTTGCAGCTTGCGCATGCGTTGACGCAGCAGGCGTTCGCGCCTGCGCGGGTCCATGTTTTCCAGATCCTCGTCCCGCTCGCGCAGCGTCAGGTAGGTCTCCGCGATGGTGATCTCGCGCTCCAGCAGCGCGGTCAGGCGCCACAGGCGCCGCGTGGTGTCCGCTTCGCAGAGCATCTCGATGCGCTCCTCGATGGGCATCGAGATGTTGCAGATGATCATGTCGGCCAGGAAGCCCGGCGTCGGCATGCCGCTTACCGTGTCCTTCCATTCGGGCGGCGCATCGTCGCGAAGATCGATCAGCTTGTGCGCGAGCTGCACCACCCGCTCCCGCGCCGCGTCGCGCTCGATGGAGGGCTCGCTGGTTTCGGGCAGGGGCTTGATGCGCACGCGCAGCGGTTTTTGCGTGTCCTCTTCCTGCCACTGCTCCACCTCGCCGATTTCCGCGCGCAGCATGCCGACCAGCAGCGCCTGCCGTCCCTGCTTGCGCTTTGCGATGCGCATCACCCGCGCAACGCAGGCCACCGGCGCGAGCTGCCGGGGCGTCGGGTCTTCGACCTCGGCGTCGTATTGCGTGGCCACCAGCAGGTAGCCGTCGTCGTCGGCCTCCTTGAGGGCGGCCAGCGAGCGGGGCCTTCCTACCAGCAGGGGCGCGTTCATGCCGGGCAGCACCACGGTGCCCCGCACCGGCAGCACCGGCAGCGAAACGGGAATCTCGACGGTTTCGTCCGCGATGCTGACTTCCTGCAACAGGGGCTTTTCGCTCAACGGCTTCTCCGGCAGAAGGTTTGAGACCGGGCAAGCTAAGCGCAGACGGGGGCAAGTCAAGCGCGATTTACCGAAAAGAGGCGACCGCCTTGCGGGAGGACATGGCCGACCGAAGCGGATACGGCATCCCGCAGCGGGCTGCCCCAATTGATGAGGACGACACAGCCACGCGCATCGCTGCGGAGGAGTGTGCGTGGTGCCCGGGACTGGAGTCGAACCAGCACGTCCTTGCGAACACATGATCCTGAATCATGCGCGTCTACCAATTCCGCCACCCGGGCAGCGACAGTGAGACTACATCGCGCGCCCTTTGCCGTCAACCGCGCCTCGCCCGGGCGGCCTGTTCGTCAACGGGGGACCGCCCGCCGTCCCGGCAGTGGGTCGGTCGCCCGCGCCCGGACCGAAAGCCCCTGGTGCGCATCGGCCGGCCCGCGGCGGGCCACCCGTGCGTTGATGTCATGGCGCGATTTCCGGCTTCGGGTGATGCTTGGGGCGATGCACCTTTCCCGGCGAGCCCGCTATGCCCTGTGCGGCATCTTTGACATCGCCTACAACGGCGGCGAGGCGCCCGTGCCGGTGCGCGCCGTGGGCGCCAGGCAGCACATTCCTCCGCGCTACCTGGAGCAGGTGTTCCGGGACCTCCGGCGCGCGGGCCTGGTGCGCAGCAAGCGCGGCCCGGGCGGAGGCTACCTGCTGACCCGCCCCGCAGAGCGGATCACGGTGCGCCAGGTGATCGAAGCGGTGCAGGGGCCGCTCGGCCGCACGCTGGCGCCGCCTTTGCCGGCCGGGCGCGGCAAGGCCGGCGGTCGCCCCGATTTTCTCTGGACCGTCCTCACGCGCCGCGTGGAGCACAGCCTGGACGGGCTCAGCCTGGCGGACATTTGCCGCCGCGCGGCGAAAGCCGGCGCCAAGCGCGCCTCCGCCGAAAACCGCACCTGGCACATCTGACGCCTGTGCTGCACGCAGCGGCGGCGGGGCGCATCCGCCGGCAGCGCACGTAGCGGCGCAGCAAAGACCGGCAGCTCAGCGCGGGGCGCATCCGCCGCCCTCGCACGCCGCCGGGCGGCCCGTGCGCACGGGCCTTCTCCTGCGCGGGGGGATGCGCCCAAACACATGCCGGACGGGCGCCCAAACACATGCCGCGGGCGCCCCGAACACATGCCGCGGGCGCCCCGAACGGCGCATTTGTTGTATCTGTTGTATCTAATAGGGGTTGTGAAAGCGCCGATCTCCACATTCCTGCGGAGCCACTTCCGCCACTTCAACGCGGCCACGCTGGTGGATGCGGCCGACGCCTACCGCGGCCTGCTCGATGCGGGCGGCGGCATGATGGTCACCCTGGCCGGCGCCATGAGCACCGCGGAACTGGGCGTGTCGCTGGCCGCCATGATTCGCGCGGGCAAGGTGCACGCCATTTCCTGCACCGGCGCCAACCTGGAAGAAGACCTGTTCAACCTGGTGGCCCGCGATCACTACGAGCGCATCCCGAACTACCGCGACCTCACGCCCGAGCAGGAGCAGGCGCTGCTGGAGCGCAAGCTGAACCGCGTCACCGACACCTGCATTCCCGAAGAGGAGGCCATGCGCCGCACGGAAGGCCCCGTCAAGGAAGCGTGGCGGCGCTGCCAGGCCGAGGGCGAGCGCGTGTTCCCGCACGAGCTGCTGTACCGCGTGCTGCGCTCGGGCGCGCTCAAGGAGTTCTACCAGGTGGATCCGGCGGATTCATGGATGGTGGCCGCGGCCGAGGCGGACCTGCCGATGGTGACGCCGGGCTGGGAAGATTCCACGCTCGGCAACGTGTTCGCCGCCGAGGTGATCAAGGACCCGGATCTTTCGCCCACGCTGATCAAGGGGGGCGTGGAGTACATGGTGGACTTCGCGCACTGGTACCGCGGGTTCACGAAGGAGCGCCGGCTGGGCCTTTTCCAGATCGGCGGCGGCATCGCGGGCGACTTTCCGATCTGCGTGGTCCCCATGCTGGAGCAGGATTTGAAGTGGGCGGATGTGCCGCGCTGGGCCTACTTCTGCCAGGTCAGCGATTCCACCACCAGCTACGGCTCCTATTCCGGCGCGGTGCCGAACGAAAAGATCACCTGGGGCAAACTGGAAGTCGATACCCCGCGTTTCATCATCGAGAGCGACGCCACCATTGTCGCGCCCCTGCTCTTCGCCCTGGTGATGGACTGGTAGAGCGCGGCGGGTGTGCGGGGTGTGTAGGGCGGGCCCCGTTCGTTGGTAAGTCGGAATCGCGCCCGGGTGTGAGCGAGGGGCGGGTGTTCGGCAGCGCATCGGGCGATTGGCTGCCGTCGCGGGGTGCTATGCACGGTCGAGGTGCAATGCGCCGCGCCCGGGTTTGGGCGATGCAGCTATTGCGACGGCTGGTTATCGCAGCACGCTTTCAAACAGTGGTCAATGCGCGCCAGCACCGAGCCCGGGCCGAGCAGGGCCAGCGTGAGACCCAGCGGCGGGCTGGCTGCAGTGCCCGTCACCGCCACGCGCAGCGCCTGCGCGGCCGCGCCCATGCGCACCTCCCGCGCTTCGCAGAATTCTGCGACGGCTTTTTCGATGGCCTCCGGCGTGAAGTCGGCAACGGAGAATTGCGCGAGCAGTTCCCGCAGCTCGGGGAGC
>CAZJXU010000301.1:0-6266 GCA_964550095.1 uncultured Spirochaetales bacterium
TCCGCCGCAGGGCGGGTGGCAGGCTGTACGTGACGCTGGGCTTGCGGGGTTGGCCTTGCGATTGGGGCGTGGAGCCGTGCGGACTGCATGCCGGCTAGTGGCCGGCCACGTCCGTTGGCAAGTCAGCCGCGCGCGGCGCGCAGCAGTTCCCGTGCATGGCGGCGCGTGGCTTCGCTGATGCGCGCGCCGCCCGCCATGCGCGCAATCTCGTCCACCCGCTCGCCCTCGTCCAGCGCGTGCACGCTCGTAACGCTGCGTCCCTCGACATCCCGCTTCTCCACCCGGAAATGCCGCTCGGCATGACAGGCGATCTGCGGCAGGTGGGTGATGCAGAGCACCTGGTGAAAGCGCGCCAGATCGCCCAGCATGGCGCCCACCCGCTCAGCCACGGCGCCGCCGACTCCTGCATCGACTTCGTCGAACACCAGCACCATGCCCGCACCCGCGCGCCGCAGCACGTTTTTCAGCGCCAGGAAAACGCGCGAGCGTTCGCCCCCGGAAGCGACGTGCCGCAGCGGGCGCAGCGCTTCCCCCGCATTGGCGCTGAACAAAAACACGGCGCGCTCGGCGCCGGATGGGCCGCACGGCAAGCCCTCGGGCGCTTTGCGGGCTTCGAGTTCCACGGAAAAGCGCGCTGCATCCAGCGCGAGTTCACGAATAGAATTCTGTGCGCGCTGTGCAAGCGCGCGCGCCGCCTTGCGCCGCCCTTTCGTTAGCTGCTGCGCCGCTTCCAGCAGGGCCTGCTCGCGCCCCGGAAGTTCCACTTCCAGCTCGGCCAGGCGTCCGGAAGCCCCGGCAGCGGTGGCGAGTTCGGCGGCCATTTCCTCGCGGCGTTTTAGAATCGTTTCCAGGTCGCCCCCGTACTTGCGGCGCAGGTGCTCGACCTCTGCCAGGCGCGCTTCCAACTGTGCGAGCTGCGCGGGGTCCGCTTCCAGGCCCGACAGGTAGCGCTCCAGTTCCTGTGCGATATCCGCCAGCTCGGCGCCGGCCGCTGCGAGGCGCTTCGCAAAAGGCGCGAGCGCGTCGTCGAGTTTGGCGATGCGCTCGACTTCACGGGCGGCCTCCGCCAGGCGCGCTTCGGCCCCGGGCGACTGTTCCGGCGCCGCGTTGTCGCCGCTGAGCGCGGCCAGTGCGGCGGCCGCCCCTTCCCCCAGGGTTTCGGCGTGCATGAGCCGTGCGCGCTGCGCGCCGGTGCGTTCCAGCGCTTCGGCGTCCAGCCCGGCTTCGTCGATCTCCTTTACCTGGTGGGTGAGCAGCGCCTCCCGGCGCGCGTGTTCTTCCGCCGCCGCCAAGAGCGCCGCGCGTTCTTTCATGCACGCGGCCAGGGCGTGCGCTTCCTGCGCCACCTGTGCGCACGCCTGCTCCAGCCCGCCGAAGCGGTCGAGCAAACGGCTCTGCGCGTCCGGCTTTAGCAGGGCCAGGGAGTCCTGCTGACTCGACACCTCGATGCGTCCTTCAAAAATCTGCGCCGGTACAGATAGGGGCACTTGCGCGCCGCCCAGCCAGGTGCGCGAACGGCCGGCGTCGCTCAGCGTGCGGCGCACGATCAGCGCGCCCGCTTCCACGCAGGCGCCGTGCGCTTCCAGCTCCCCTGTTAGCTGCGCATCTTCAGGGACCCGAAACACCGCCTCCACCAGAGCCTGCGATGCGCCGCTGCGCACCGCGTCCTTCGGCGCGCGTCCTCCGGCCAGCAGTGCGAGTGCGCCGAGCAGGGTCGATTTGCCGGCGCCGGTTTCGCCGGTCAGCACGTTGAGCCCCGCGCCGAACTCGAGTTCCAGCGCTTCCACCAGGGCGAGCTGCTCGATGCGCAGGCTCTCTATCACCCTGCGCCCCAGCCGAGTTTCGTGCGCAGCACTTCGAAGCGCGTGCGCCCCCGGTACACGACAAAGCGCGCGGGCGGCGCATCGGTGGAAATGCGCACGCGGTCCCCGTCCGTCAGCGAAAGGCCCAGTTGGCCGTCCAGCGTCAGGTTGGCGACGGCGTCGTCCGGCGCCGCCAGGCGCGAATGCACCTCCACTTCGAGCTGCGTGTCGCCGGACAACACCAGCGGCCTTTGCGAGAGCGTGTGCGGGAGGATCGGCGTCAGCACGTACACGTGCGAGCCCGGCGTCAGGATCGGCCCGCCCGCGGAGAGGGTGTAGGCGGTGGAGCCGGTGGGCGTCGCCACGATCAGCCCGTCGCCCGGGTAGGTGGTGATCGGCATCCCGTCGCCGCTGACTTCCAGGTTGATCATGCGGGAGATTTCGCCGGGCGCGGCATCGCTTTCAGAAAGCTGGGCGACTTCCTTGTTCTTGAACACGGCGTCGTTGAGCGCGAGCTGCGAAAAATCTTCACCCCGGGGGCGCGCGATAGCGACGCGAAGCCGCATGCGCTCTTCCACTTCAAAGTCGCCGGCGAGCACGCGCGCCAGCTCTTCGTCGAGTTCGTCCGGGTTGAGCTCGGCCAAAAAGCCCAGCGCGCCGAGATTCACGCCGAGAATCGGCGCCTGCGTTTCGCCCATCTCGCGCGCCGTCTCTAGCAGCGTGCCGTCGCCGCCGAGCACGATCACCAGCTCGACGCGCTGCGCGAATTCCGCCGGCGCGTGTGCGGGCAGCCCGCAGCATGCGGCGGCCGCCGCGTCCGCCTGCACCTCGATGCCGAGGTCGGCGAGCCGCGCGTGCGTTTCGCGCGCCGCTTTGCAAGCGTGCTGCGGCGCGCCGCGTTTCAGGCACAGCCCTACAGAGCGCAGCGCGCCGCCCGCGTGTTGTATGGCTCGGGGGGATGCCACCTGTTCCCGTCTCCTTTTGGCCTGTGTGTGCATCCGGGCGACGCGGCGCCGCCACACGCCGAGCCGCCGTGCTTCGGGGGCGCTTCGGGCGCGCGGAAGGCGCTTGTCGTACGTGGGCATACCATACAGGAAAGCGGGCGCGGCAAGTGTGAACCAGGCCACAGCCAACTGCAGAAAAGCTGAAAAAACAGGGGATGGGCCGCTCCGACCGCGGCAGGCGCGGGGCTGCGGGGCGAGGCGACCGGGCGCTGCGCCGCGCACTGGGCCCGCAGACGCCCCGGCACGGCAAGTGCACGGGGCTGCGAGGAAGGGCGTGCGGCGCCTCTCTGCGCGCATCACTACCCGCCGCGCCCCCGGCAGGGGCGCCGTGCGCCAAATGCATCCCCCGCCCCCGGCATATCGGCGATACACTGGGCGCAATGGCTTCAGACCAATCGACCGAACTCTTTGTCCGGCCGGCGCAGGACGCCGCCTCGCCTTCGCCGGCGCCGGCGAAAGACGCGCCGCTGGCGGACCGGATGCGCCCCCGCAGCCTTGCCGAGGTGGTCGGCCAGGCGCATCTGGTGGGGCCGGGCGCCTCGCTGCGCACCCTGATCGAAAGCGGCCGCCTGCCATCCCTGGTGCTGTGGGGGCCGCCGGGCGTCGGCAAGACCACCCTGGCGCGGCTGGTGGCGCAGGCCTCGCCTGCAGGCGGCGTGCGCTTCGTCGCGCATTCCGCCGTGATGGCCGGCCTGAAAGAAGTGCGCGCCGTGCTGGAAGACGCAAAGCGCGCACGCCGGACGGGGCAGCGCACGCTCTTCTTCCTTGATGAAATCCACCGCTTCAACCGCGCGCAACAGGACGCCCTGCTGCCGCATGTCGAAAGCGGCGCCATCACCCTGGTGGGCGCCACCACCGAGAACCCCTCCTTCGAAGTGATCGGCCCGCTGCTCTCGCGTTGCCGGGTGTTCACCCTGGAGCGGCTCGCGCCCGCAGACATCGCCGTGTTGTTGCAGCGCGCCTGCGAAGAAACGCAGCGCGGTCTCGACGGGGCCGCCGTTGATGCCGAAGCGCTCACGGCGCTGGCCGAAGCGGCGGACGGCGATGCGCGCCGCGCACTGGGCATGCTCGAAACTGCAGTCGCGTATCACCGCGAGCGCGGCGGCGAGGGCGCGCTCGACCTCGCCACGCTGCGCGAAGCGGTCGGCGACAAGATGCTGCTCTACGATCGCGACCGCGAAGAGCACTACAACACCATCTCGGCCTTCATCAAGAGCATGCGAGCCAGCGACCCCGATGCTGCAGTCTATTACCTGGCGCGCATGCTGGAAGGGGGCGAAGACCCGCTCTTCATCGCGCGCCGCCTGGTCATCTTCGCTTCGGAAGATGTCGGCAACGCCGAGCCGGCAGGGTTGCCGCTGGCGCTGGCGGCGTACCAGACGGTTGAACGCATCGGCCTGCCGGAAGGGCGCATCCCGTTGGCGCAAGCCGTCACCTTTTTGGCCGGCGCGCCGAAGAGCAACCGCTCCTACGTTTCGCTTTCGCGCGCCGCGAAGGAGGTGAAGGAAAGCGGCGCCCTGCCCATCCCCATGCACCTGCGCAACGCGCCCACCCGCCTGATGAAGGCCGAGGGCTACGGTCGGGGCTACCACTACCCGCACGACCACGAAGGCGCCTTCGTGCCCGGGCGCAACCTGCCCGAGGGGGTGGAAGGCGCGCCCTTTTACGAGCCTTCGGAACGCGGCGCCGAAGCGGCCATAGCAGAGCGCATGCGGGAATGGGAGCGGCGGCGGCGCGAAGCAGACGAAGAAAAGACGGGCGACGAGTAACTCGCGGGGCGCGGGATGCGGGATGGTGCGCACCACGCAACAAGGCGGCGCGGCGTGTACTTGCAGTTCCGGCGCGAGCCGCAGAATGAAACGCACCACGCAACAAGCCTATACCGCGTGCACTTGCTGTTACCGCGTGAGCAGCGGGATGGTGCGCGCCACGCAACAAGCTTATGCCGCGTGCACTTTCAGTTCCGGCGCGAGCGGCAAGGCGCCGGGTTGCGCACATGCCGATGCTCGCCGCGGTCTGTGTATGCGTCTGAACACACTCCATGCAGGAACGCAGTCGATCGGCAGGCCGGTTGATCGGTCAGTCGATCAGTCGGACACGAAGTACCGGAAGGTTAAACTTCGGCGGCCAGCCTGGCGGCGGCGAGCAGGGCCTGCTGCAGGTACGCCACACGGGCTTCATCTCCGATCCGGTGCACGCGCACGCCGCGCGCGCGCAGCTTGCCCGTGATATCCGCTTGCGGGCGCAGGCCCGCGGCCCAGATCACGTGATCGCAAGCCAGACGCTGAACATCCTTGTCTTCCGGTGCGCTGCGCCACGACAGGACGCCTCGTTCTTCCAGGCGCGGCGGCGTTGCGTTCCGGACGCGCTGCACCCCGTAACGTTCAAGCGCGGCTGCAGCACGCCAGCGACGCGGCAGCGCCATTTGCGGCGCCAGCGTGGTGTCCTGCGGCGCGCCGGCGTTTGCAACTGCGCCCGGACCTTTGCTTGCGTCGGTGTCCGTGTTGGTATCTGCGCCCGCGCCTGTACCTGCGCCTGTGTCTGAACTCGCGCCTGTGCTTGCGTCTGTGCCGATGTCCGTGCCCGCACGCGGCGCATCGGCCACGCCTTCGAAGAGGGTCACGCGGTGACCGGCGGCGGCCAGCGCTTCCGTCAACTTGACGCCGATCACATCGCCGCCCAGCACCGCGAGGTTCAGCGCTTTCGTCTCCTTCAGCAACGCTGTGCATTGCTCGGCATCAAGCAGGGACGCATCAGAAAAAGCGGCGCTGCGTTCTCGCTGCGCGCCCTGCGCGAGCACCAGCACCTGCGCCTCGCCGCAGGCGTCCGCCGCTTCGGGGTCGAAACGGGCGTCCAGGCGAATGTCCACGCCGGCTCGGCGCGCCGCCCCTTCGAGCCAGGCGACCCACCTTGCCGCCTCGGGGTCGAGCGCGGCGGCCAGGCGCATGCGACCGCCCGTCTGCCCTTCCTGCTCGAGCAGCGTAACGCTGTGTCCGCGCAGTGCGGCGGCGCGGGAAAATTCGAGCCCGGCAGGACCGCCGCCCACCACCAGGATCTTCTGCGGCTGGGGTGCCGGTGCGCCCGAAAACTCACCCTCCCGCCCCATGTAGGGGTTGACCGTGCAGCGCGAGGCTTCGCGCAAAAACACCCGGCTCACGCATTCGTAGGAATAGATGCAGGGACGCGGCGTCGCCGACTCCATATTCGGCGTTCCGTTCAGGGCATGCGCGGCGGCGTCATCACCCGGCGCGTTCGGAGCATGCGCGGCATTGTCACCCGGCGCGTTTGGAGCATGCGCTGCGGCGTCATCACCCGGCGCAGTTGACGTGCGACCGGCGGCAGCCTGCCCTTCCGCGTGCGCGGGCGCCGTCTGCTTCGCATGCGAGTCCGTGCGCGCGCCCCGACCGCCGCCCGCGCTTTGTTCCGCCAAGGCCTTTGGCAAATCCGGGTCGGCCAGCAG
>CAZJXU010000302.1:0-9753 GCA_964550095.1 uncultured Spirochaetales bacterium
GCGCATCACGGCCCCGTAGGCTGCGTTCAACAGCGCGCCCGTCCCGCAGGCGAAGTCCGCGATTCGCAAGGAGGCGACGGCCTCTCCGTCGGACCAATCGGCATCGAGACGGCTGACCGCGAGTTCGGCCAGCAGCGCCGAATAACTCGGCAGCGTGTAGAAGGTCGCCAGGAACTTCCGATCCACAATCAGCCGCTGGAACATGCGCCCGCTGAGATCGTGCTGGCTGGTGGCGCCGAGGTTGGCCAGGTTGTTCGCGACATCGACCAACTGGTCGAGAATCGAGTTGGCCGCTTTGTCGCCGATGGGCAGCAGAATTTCCCGGGCGATCTGAAAGATCGGCAAATAGTTGATATCGAGGATGTTCCACCATGCCTTCACGACGAGGCTCTTTGACACCTTGCCCGTCGCGCCGCGGAGCTCATCGATCGCCTGTATCTTTTCAGAACCGGCGATGGCGACATGGAAGGTGAGGGCATTGGCGACAATGGCCATCGCCATCCTCGATGTTTGCTCGCCGTCCCTTTGATGCAACCTGTCTGCTATTTTCGTCAGCGTGTCCGGCGCGCTCTTCCCGGCCGCCCGCAGCATGGTGGCGGCCTGGTCTATTCCTTCTTCAAGAATCTTCATGCCTCGGGCGATGCGATCCTCAGACAGGGCGGCCTGTTCGATGCAGTCCGCCAACTCGTCGATGCTTCCTTCTATCCAGCCGGCAGCCGGCCACCGGTCGGGATTTTCCGATGCGCCTGAAAAAACGCAGAAGTCCAAGGCCGTGTTCCGAATTTGTGCATCGAGTTCATGTTGGCCGGCGGTCCTGAGTTCGTCCGGGACGCGCACCGCGATCACCTGTTCAACATGCCCCTCTCCTCCGGAAAAGGTCATGCCGAGGCGATCCCTGGCGTCTTTCTCGACCGTGCGCGCCGGAGCGAATTCGGTCTCGATGACCACCGGCATGCCGTGCGGGTGACGGACCACGATATCGGGACGAAGCGCAGGGCCATCGCTGAAAACCCCGGTGCTCTCGATGTCGATTCGATCATGCCAGCGCGGGTGCTTGGTTCGCAAAACTTCGCCCAATGCGAAGTTGAAACCCGGCTCCGTGGTACGCGCCTTCACCATCTCCAAATCCCCCGGAAGCGGCGGGTGTCGCGCCGGCTTGTCTTCATGTGTCGTCTCCGGGAGCGGGCAGGCTTCGCCCTTGCATCCAGAGGCAATGATCTCTTGCGGGCGGCAGGGGGACATGCACACCATAGCGGAACGCAGCGCCCGTGTTTGTCCATTCCGCCGGACTCCGCCGCCCCCAGGCAACCGGCATGGCCGGCCTCCTCCAGGCCCAGGCTTCCGGGCCAATGTGTCCAGCGGCATACAGCACAAGCGAAAACAAAGCGAAAACACGGCGCCTTGTCAAGCCCGGTCGATATTCCTGCTTTCCAGGGCGCCCGCTGCGCCTCCCGGGCCGGGCGCCTCCTAGCGCTTCAGCGCTCTTGCGGACCTCTTTGCCGCCCCCGGCGCATGCGTCCTTTGCCGGTGAGCAACCAGTCGATGGAAACCTTTTCCTTGGCATGGAGCAGTATTAAAAATTCCGCGTGCGGCAAGGCGCCGCGTTCGTAACGACTCAGGTTTTGCTGGAACACGCCGAGTTCTTTGGCGAATTTTCGTTGCGAGCGGTTGCCCCGTACCAGGGTCAACCTCTCAGCGACGTTTTTTCTGTCCCCGGCATCGCGGCGCGCCATCGTCAAATTCTCCCTCGGCTCTCACGGCCCGTTGTGGTTGTGGAGACCCAAGTTAATCGCAATCACCGACAGGGGGCAAGGGTGCTGCTATATTTTTCCGAGGGGCGCGCGGCGCCGCCCGCGGGAGCGAAGCGTTTTCGACGCTGTGCACGCCTTGCAGCGCGGGACGGCTTTGCAGGCCCGGGGCCGGACGTCGTCCGCGCGGGACACGGGCGCCGCATTTCCAGGGGGACCTTTGCTGCGCATCACGGGCGGTTGCCTTGCGGGTCGTCGCTTCAGTGCGCCGCGGCGCGGCGTGCGTCCCACGGCGGACCGCGTGCGCGAAGCGCTGTTTGCCCTGCTGGGTTCGCTCGAAGGCGCGCGCGTGCTCGACCTGTGCGCCGGCAGCGGCGCGCTGGGGCTGGAAGCGCTCTCCCGCGGCGCGGCAGAGGCGGTGTTCGTGGAGCGCTCGGCGCAGACGGCGGCGACTCTGCGGCGCAACATCGAACAACTCGGCATGGCGCCACGCAGCCGGGTGCTTCGCGCCGACCTGCAGAGCGCGCTCGCGAGGCTTGGCGGCGGAGGAGGCGGCGCGCGCTTCGACCTGGTGCTGCTGGACCCGCCCTACCAGGCGGACCTGGTGCGCCCTGCACTGCGCGGGCCGGCCCTTGGGCGGCTGGCGGCGCCCGGCGCCGTGCTGGTGGTCGAAACCGGCAGGCTGAGGCCCCCCGAGGCGGCGCCAGGCTTCCGGCTCTCGCAGCAGCGCCGTTATGGCGATACGCTGCTTACCATCTACCGGGCGGAGGGCTACCGTGCCGGGCAGGCCCCGAACCCGGCGGCGCGAGGAAAGCTTCATCATGGCTGAAACCAAACCCGGCAAGGCGCTCTTTCCGGCCAGTTTTGACCCGGTGACCAACGGGCACCTGGACCTGGTGCGCCGCGCCTCCTGCATCTTTCCGGAACTGGTGCTGGCGGTGGCGCAGAACATCGGCAAGTCCGGCACCTTCAGCGTGGAAGAGCGGCTGGAAATGCTGAGCAGCTCGGTGGGCGACATTTCCGGCGTCACCGTGACCTCCTTTGACGGGCTGGTGGTGGAGTACGCCCGGGAAATCGGCGCCGCCACCATCGTGCGCGGGCTGCGCGCCAACGCGGACTTCGAATACGAGTTCGAAATGGCGCTGATGAACCGCCACATGCGCCCCAACATCGAAACGCTGTTCCTGATGACGAGCCAGGAGTACTTTTACGTCAGCTCGTCGCGCCTGAAGGAACTGGTGCACTTTGGCGCGGACGTCTCGGACTGGGTGCCGGAGCTCGTGGCGAAGCGCCTGCGGGAAAAGCTGGGGACGGTGTCGTCCTGAATCGGGGCGGGCCGCTGCGGCTTTGCGACGGCGGGCGTTCGTGACGACCCCGCAAACACCAGGGAATTTCGCACGGCTGCCGCGTTTCGGGCGCCGGGCCAAATTCCGGGAGGCCGGCCCGTGGCCCCCGGCCCGCAGCGCGTCCAGTGCGGCGCCCGGCGGAGTTTGCTAAACCACCCCGTGAACGCAGGTTGTCGCGGGCGTCGTTTCGGTAGGCCGCCTGGGGCTGCGACCGGCCCCAATTCAGGATCAGACACCCGCGAGGAGAAGGCGATGCTTCCGCCCGAGCAAATCGCCCGGTGGCGCGCTCAGCACGAAAAGGCGCGCATTCGCGATGAATGCGGGATTGTCGGCGTGCACGGCCATCCCGAGGCGGCCAACATGGCCTACCTCGGCCTGTATGCGCTGCAGCACCGCGGCCAGGAAAGCGCCGGCATCTGCACGGTGTACGCCAAGCGGCAATACGCACACCGGGGCATGGGGCTGGTGGCGGACGTGTTCGACGAAAAGCGCATCCGCGCGCTGCCGGGCCGCCACGCCATCGGCCACGTGCGCTATTCCACCAGCGGCGAGAGCCGCCTGGAAAACGCGCAGCCCTTCTGCGCCGACATACGCGCCCGGGCCCCCCGCGAAGGGGAGGGCTTTGTCGCCATCGCCCACAACGGCAACCTGGTGAACGCCGCCGCCTTGCGCCGCGAGCTGGAAAGCGCCGGCGCCATCTTCAGCACCACCTCGGACAGCGAGGTGATCGTGCACCTGGCCGCGCGCTCCCAGGAAAAGCGGCTGGAAGGGCGGCTGATCGATGCGCTCTCCCGGGTGAAGGGCGCCTACAGCCTGGTGGTGCAAAGCAGCGACGCGCTGATCGCGGTGCGCGACCCGCACGGCTTCAGGCCGCTGGTGATGGGCCGGCTGGACGGCGCCTACGTGCTGGCCAGCGAAACCTGCGCCCTCGACCTGGTGGGCGCGAGCGACTACCGCCGGCTCGAACCCGGCGAGATGGTGGTGCTGCGCGCCGGCCGCCTTGCCAGCCTGCATCCCTTTGCGAAAGTGGAGCGCGAGGCCTTTTGCATTTTCGAGTACATCTACTTTGCGCGGCCCGACTCGAACCTGGACGGCGGCAATGTCTATAACTACCGTAAGGCGCTGGGCCGCATGCTCGCGCAGGAGCACCCCGCCGAGGCCGACATCGTGGTGCCCCTGCTCGATTCCGGCAGCGTGGCGGCGCTGGGCTACGCCGACCAGTCCGGCATCCCCTACGAGGCGGCCATCATCCGCAACCACTTTGTCGGGCGCACCTTCATCGAACCGGCGCAGTCGATTCGCGACTTCGGCGTGAAGGTGAAGCACAACGCCATACCCGGCGCCCTGCAGGGCAAGCGCGTGGTGCTGGTGGACGATTCCATCGTGCGCGGCACCAGCATCCGCAAGATATCCAACATGCTGCGGGCTGCGGGCGCGCTGGAAGTGCACGTGCGCATCAGCGCGCCGCCCACCGTTCTGCCCTGCCACTACGGCATCGACATGCCGACGCGAGACGAACTGATCGCGGCCGGGAACGATGTCGAAGCGATTCGCCGGGCGATCCAGGTGGAGAGCCTCGGCTACCTCTCGATCAAAGCCATGCGCGAGGTCTCCGCCAAGCTGGGGCACGGCTACTGCGACGCCTGCTTTTCGGGGGAATACCCCGTTTCGCTCTCCACGGCGCAGAGGGATGCGCAGCTTCCCTTTCCCGGCTTTCGCGCCGCCGCCGCCGAGAGCGGCGAAGGCGAAGGCCACGGCGAAGGCTCCGGCGCGGGGGAAGACCCGGCCTCCACGGACTGAGCGCCCGCACAGGGCGCAGCTTCAGCCCGGCGCTTCGCCCAGGCGCAGATGCGTGTCCCGCGCGAAGTTCGCATCGTCGCGCTCCGGATGATCCAGGTTGTAGTGCAGGCCGCGGCTTCAGCCCGGCGCCTCATTCAGGCACAGGTGCAGCTTCAGCCCGGCGCTTCGCCCAGTCGCAGGCGCGTGTCCCGCGCGAAGTTCGCGTCGTCGCGCTCCGGGTGATCCAGGTTGTAGTGCAGGCCGCGGCTCTCGCGCCTTGAACGCGCGGCCACCACCACCAGGCCTGCGACCGTCTCCAGGTTGCGCAGCTCCAGCAGGGCGGGTGTCAGCTTGAAGTTCCAGTAGTACTCCTGGATTTCTTCGTGCAGCAGCTCGATGCGCCGCGCGGCGCGCGAAAGGCGCCTGTCCGAGCGCACGATGCCCACGTAGTTCCACATGAAACGGCGGATTTCATCCCAGTTCTGGGTGATCACCACCGCCTCGCTGCTAAGCGCCGCCGAGCCCTCCCGCCAGGGCGCTATTTTCGCAGCCACCGGCGGCGCGTCTGCGAGGCGGCGCACGGCCTCCCTGGCCGCCCGCTCGGCGAACACCACGCCCTCCAGCAGCGAGTTGGATGCAAGGCGGTTGGCGCCGTTCATCCCGGTGCAGGTGACTTCGCCGGCCGCGAACAGGCCCGGCAGGTCGGTTTCGCCGTTCGTGTCAACGGCCACGCCGCCGCAGCAGTAGTGCGCGGCGGGCACCACCGCGATCGGCGTCCGGGTGATGTCGATGCCGAACTCGAGACAGCGCCGGTGAATGTTGGGGAAGCGTTCGCGCAGGTAACGCGCATCCCGGTGGCTGATGTCGAGGAACACCGAATCGGCGCCGCTGCGTTTCAGCTCGTCGTCTATCGCGCGCGCCACCACGTCGCGCGGCGCGAGGTCCGCTTGCGGGTGATGCGCCGCCATGAAGGCGCGGCCCTCGGCGTTCTTCAGCACCCCGCCTTCGCCGCGCACCGCTTCGCTGATCAAAAAGGATTTGGCGTCAGGGTGATACAGGCAGGTTGGGTGAAACTGGAAGAACTCCATGTTGCGCAGCTCCGCGCCCGCCCGGTAGGCCATCGCCATGCCGTCGCCGGAGGCGATGTCCGGGTTGGAGGTGTACAGGTACACCTTGCCCGCGCCGCCGGTGGCGAGCAGGGTGATGCGCGCGCGAAAGCGCTCCACCACCCCGCGCATCGAGTCCAGCACGTAGGCGCCCAGTGCGCGCCGCGGCCCGGGCGCCCCGGCCCGGTCGGAAGTGAGCAGGTCCACCGCGCAGTGGTTTTCGTAAAGCGCGATCTTCGGGTGCGCGCGGGTGCGCGCCAGCAAGGCGCGTTCGATCTCGCGGCCGGTGGCGTCGCGGTGATGCAGCACGCGCCTCTTGCCGTGGCCGCCTTCGCGGCCCAGCGCAAATTCGCCGTCCGGGCCCTGGTCGAAGCGCGCGCCGAGTTTCATCAGCGCGCGCACTGCATCCGGCCCTGCGCCCACCACCATGCGCACCACCTGCTCTTGGCACAGGCCGGCGCCGGCGGCCAGCGTGTCGCGCACGTGGTCTTCGACCGAGTCGCCGGCGCCGATGGCGGCCGCGATGCCCCCCTGGGCGAAGTTGGTGGCCGCCTGCGCCGCCTGCTTTTTGGTGACCACGGCCACGCTGCCGTGCTCTGCGACCTGCAGAGCGAAAAAGAGCCCGGCGATTCCGCTCCCCAGCACCAGGAAGTCGGTATCCCGGGCGGCTTCGGCAGACATGGCTGCATCTCCCTGACCTTCGTTGTGTAATGGTTGCGTAACAGTTGCGTAACTGCGCGTAACCGGAACGCGCGCCCGCGCCTCGTGCGCGCGGCCCGCAGTTTACACGGGCGAAGCAAAGGCGGCCCGCACATTTTCGCCCGGTCCGCCGGCTTCGCCCATTTTCGCACGGTCCACCCGCTCCCCCGGCGCCCGCTTCGCCCGTTTCGCCCGCTTCGTCTGGCTCGCCCATTTTCGCACGGTCCACCCGCTCCGTCCGGCGGCCCCCGCGGAGGCCAAAAGGGGACGCTTCTGCCTGGCGCTTGCACGCCCGGCGGCGCGCCCTGGCGGCGGGGGCGCATTTGCGCGCCTGCGCCTAAGTTGCAAAACCTTCAAGAGGGCTGCGCGCCGCGATGCGGCGCCGCCGTGGGAGAGGGCATGGCCGGGCGCGACGACTTCTGGAATCTGCCGAACAGCATCACCCTGCTGCGCACAGCAGTGGTTCCGGTGCTGGCGGCCTTTCCCTATTACGACCAGGACAAGACGGTCAGCATCATGGTCGCCTGGTTTTTCATTCTGTGCGCTTCTTGCGACCTGCTCGACGGTTTCCTGGCGCGCCGGGGCGGCACGGTCACCCGCATCGGCAAGCTGCTGGACCCGCTGGCCGACAAGCTCACCCTGGCCGCGGCGCTGATCGCCCTGCTGGTGACCGGGCGCATTCCCAGCGAGGGTGTGCTCGGCGTGCCGGGCATTGCGCTGGTGATCGTCATCCTGGGGCGCGAGCTCGCGGTCACCGGGCTGCGCATCGGCCAGGCCTCCGCGGGCGGCGTGCCGGCGCCCGCGGCCCGGGCCGGCAAGATCAAGACCCTGAACCAGAACCTGGCCATCGGCTTTCTGCTCTTTCCGCAGGGCACGCTGGGCCTGCCCAACCACGAAATCGGCTTCTGGCTGCTGTGCCTGGCCGCCGCGCTCACCCTGTGGTCGGGCTACTTCTACTTCGCCGATTACTTCCGCAGCGCCGCCTCGTCGCCCGGCAGTAACGGCAGCGGGAAGGCGGGGGAAACGCAGGCGGCAGAGGCCGACGGCGCAGACGGCACCGACCGGTAAGGCAGGCGGCCCCGGCTGCACGGGCCGCGGGAAGGCTGCTGAAACGCAGGCGGCAGAGGGCAGCGCCGGCGGGGGTGGCGCGGACATTGACGACCGGTAAGGCCCGCGTCCCCGGCGCGGACGGCGATGGTCGGTAGGGCAGGCTGCCCCGGCGCGGGCGGCACCGACCGGTAGCGCCCGCAGGCCGATGGCGGCCCCGCATCCCCGGCGGCCTTGCCGGCCTTGCCGACAGGGCCTGCCCCCGCCTGCCGCCCGGTTTCCGCCGCCGCCCTCCGCCGGGCCAGGCGGCTGTTGCCGGTCCCGCCGCCTGTTGATAAGGCGTCCAAAGTGGTTATATTCCCGCCGTGAGCACGAGTAGCTCAGTTGGTAGAGCTCCACGTTGCCAACGTGGTTGTCGCCGGTTCGAGTCCGGTCTCGTGCTCCACTTGTCCGCCTCCCTGCCACGGGGCGCCGGGGCGCATGGCATCCCCTGACGCCCGTGATACGGCAGTGCGCCGCCCGGCGCGGGTGTCGCCTGCTGCAAAGCCGGCCCCGAGGAACTCACATGGCCCACCGCCGTTTTCCGCTTTCCCTGTTTCGTCGGCGCCCCCGGCGAAGCGCGCCCCGCAGCGCGCCGCGCTTCGTGTCCGGCCTGCTGACCGGCGCCCTGCTTTCCGCCGTGCTCTTCGCCCTGGGGCTGGGCGCGCCGCTCACTGCAGCCATCCCCTACCAGGAACTGCGCCTGTTCAGCGAAGTGCTGAACCTGGTGCGCGACAACTACGTTTACGAGGTGGACGAGACCCTGCTGGTGCAAGGCGCCGTGCACGGCATGCTCGACGAACTCGACCCGCACTCCGCCTACCTGGACCCGCAGGAATTCGAAGACCTGACCATCGACACCAGCGGCGAGTTCGTGGGGCTGGGCATCCAGATCACCAAGGAGCGTGGCGAACCCGTGGAAGTGATCTCGCCAATCTCCGGCACGCCGGCTTCGCGCGCGGGCATCCTGGCCCGCGACCACATCGTCGAGATTTGCCCCGAGGAAACGCCGGAGGGCTGGACGGAAGCCTGCCGCTCCACCTCGGGCATGTCGCTGACCGAGGCCGTCTCCTACATGCGCGGCCGCCGCGGCAGCTACATCACGCTGCGCATCATGCGCGAGGGCTTCACTGAGCCGGCCCCCTACCGCCTGCGCCGAGACAGCGTGCAGATGGAGTCGGTGCAAGGCCGCATGCTGCAACCCGGCTACGCCCTGCTGGAAGTGAACCAGTTCCACGAAAAGACTGCATCGGAGCTGCGCGCCGCGCACGACAGGCTCGAAGAAGAGGCAGGCGGCGTCTTCGAGGGCCTGGTGCTCGACCTGCGCAACAACCCCGGCGGCCTGCTGGACCAGGCGGTGGAGGTGGCGGACCTGTTCATCGGCGAGGGCCTGTTGCTCAGCACGCGCGGCCGGCACGACAGCGGCACGGAAGAGTACTACGCGCATCCCGATGTCGAAGGCGATTACCCGATGGTGGTGCTGGTCGGCGCGGGCAGCGCCAGCGCTTCGGAAATTGTCGCAGGCGCGCTGCAGGATCACCGCCGCGCGCTGCTGGTCGGCGAGCCCACCTTCGGCAAGGGCTCGGTGCAGACCCTGTATCCCCTGGCCGGGGACACCGGCGGCCTGCGCCTGACCACGGCCCTCTACTACACGCCCTCGGGCCGTTCCATACAGGAACGCGGAATAGAGCCCGACATCCTCGCGCACGGGCGCACCGCTGCCTACGCTGGGGATGAAGGGGAGGGCGCCGGTTCGCAGCGCCGCGAGCGCGACCTCGAGCATCACATTACGCACAGCGAAGCCTCGGGCGCGGCAGAGGCGCCGGAAGGGGAGGGCGGCGCCGGGGCGCCCGCACGCGCTCCCGAAGTCGGCGCACCGGGCGCCCCCCTCGCCGAAGCGGAAGAGCCGCCGGACCCGGTGCTGATGCGCGGCATCGAGGTGCTCAAGGAGCTGGCCTACTTCGAGCACAGGCGGCGCAGCGAGAGCGC
>CAZJXU010000303.1:0-4926 GCA_964550095.1 uncultured Spirochaetales bacterium
CTCAAGACAGTGCTCCTTCCGGTGTGATCCAGCCCGGCAGCAAAAGCTCGTGCGCCAGCCCGAGAACTTCCTGAAACGCGGCGTCGAAACGCTCGGTCTGCGCGGCGCTCAGCGCATGCGTCCCTTCGGCCACCGCGGTGCTGCTGATGATGCCGCGCCTTTTCAGCGTGTGCTTGAGGCAGGCGATGCTGTGCTTTCCCCCGGCGCCGTGAACCGCTGCGCGAAAAGCCAGCAGCACGCGCTGCACCTGGGCCATGCGCTCCGCATCTCCCGCCCTGCATACCTGCCAGGCGCGCGCCCATTCCCGGGGCAGGGCGTTGGCCGGCCCGGCCACCACGCCCACCGGCCGCCCGCCGCGCATGCGTCGCTTTTGCAGGCGCTCCTTCAGCGGGCCGAGCAAGCCGTCGTGCGTTTTGAAGATGTCGAAAATCAGCGGCGCGTTGCCGATGTAAATGCCGAACTCGCCGCGCTCGCGGAAGTTGTCCGCGGCGCGGGTGTAGTTGCCGAGCACGCGCCGGGACGCGCTGACCTTGATGCCGCGCACGAAATCCAGCCGCGACATCGCCTTGACCCAGCGCGTGGGAATGTGCGGCGCGCGCGGATCGACCGCGATGTCGGCGTTGTCGTACAGGTACAAGGGGATGCGCCGCCTTGCCGTGTCGAGCAGGTCGGCGACATCGCGCGCCACGAAGCGCACCGGGTCGGGCAGGCCGCCGATGGAAAGCGGCGCCAGCACTGCTGCATCGGCGCCCGCGTTCAGCGCGGCTTCCAGGTTTTCCAGGGTCTGCCGGGGCGTGCCCGCCGTTACACCGGCCCAGATTTCAATCGGCCGCTGCTGCGCCGCCAGTGAAGCGTTCAGCTTGCCCACCTCTTCCACGCAAAGCTCCACCACCCGCCGGGCTGCCCCGGGCGAGATGCGATTCCACTCGCCGGTGGTGCCGACGGCGAACACCACATCGGCCCCGAGCCCCCCCTGCGCCACAAAGCGCACCACGGCGCGCTGCTCCTCTTCCAGCACTTCCCCGCTTTCAGAGAGCACGGTGACCACGGGCGCCGAGAGGCCCGGGCAAGGCCGCGTATCCTCCACACTTCGCAAAGCGTTCGGGAACTTAGGCAATCCCGGTGCGGGATGCTTCGGTATAGGCCGCGACAGTCCAGCCGGAGAGGCCGGTTTCAGAAGAAACCGGCCTCTCGCTGGACCCTACACGGCCAAAGGAAATCACTCGGCGCCGGGGGACGGGCGCTGACTTGGCGAGCCCAAGGGAATCAGCTTTTCGCGTAACGATTCCGGAATGTCGTCGATGCTGACAACCCGGATCGCCGGGTCATGCAAATTGCTTCCCTGCCCCTGACCGGTAATCATAACCTCTTCCTCGAGGCTCCACATTGCCCCTGTGGCAGGGTCAACAATCAAGATTCCCAGCAATCCGCCGAAGATCAAATTTCCAAGGTACCACCCATCGAGTCTTGAGTTCAGCTGGGTTTGCCCAACCACACTCCCGCTTGACACAATTCGGTACTTCTGACCCATGAAAAACCCATGGTGCGCAGTCAGTGAAACCGTAGTGGGAGTTGTTCCCTCATACACCAGGATGTTCCTCCTGTTGTAAATCTTGATGTTTGCCCCTTGCGGCGCACTTCTGATCGAAACCGTATAATCAGACTTGCTGATGATGCTTGCGCAGCCGGCAACGAAGAAGACCAGCAGGATGCTTGCGAGAACTCTCATGTTTTCCCCTTTGTTTGTTGTGGTTGGTTCTACTCTCGAACCTCATCGAGACATTAGCCCGAAAATCTGAACCTGTCAAATTGACAGAATTGACAGGGGCGGACATCTGTCAGGCACCGGCTCTAATCCGGGAATCCGGCCCGCTCAGCGCAGCAGCCAGCCTTCGTCGAAGTCCCGCGGCGCGGCGCCGTCGTCGCCCGCGGGCGGCATCGCGCCAGCGGAAAGCTCGAGGCGCAGTGCGGGCGCGGGCGTGGCGCCGCCGCCCGGCGCGGGCGTCTCGATGTCGATCCAGGCCGGCCATTCGCCGCCGCGCCAGGCTCCGTCCCCGGTCCCGTCCCCGGTCGTTATCGGGCCGAGGCGGTAGCGCACGCCCGAGGCCAGGTCGATCCGTATCACCCGGTGGCTGTACTGGTCAATCCAGAAAGCGGCGCCGCCCTCGCGGCCGCCGAGCACGAAGCAGTCGTGTGCGCCCTCGTAACCGAGCTCGATGCGCTCCGGGTCGCCGCCCAGTTCTGCGAGCTGCTCCAGCAGCAGGGCGCCTTCCTCCGCCTGCAGCACCCACAGGGGAGGGAGAATTTGCAGCGGCCTGCGGATGAATCTGCCGGCTTCGGCCGCGGCGAAGCCTTCACTGCTGCGGAGCTGGCGTTCCACCTCGCCCTCCCCGCGTTGCAGCGTGAGGCGCGCCCGGCCTTCCGGGTCGCTCCACATCGCGCCGGCGCCGACTGCCACGGGAAGCTCGCCCTCCGCCTGCCGTACCACGCGTATGCGAAACTCCGTGAGCCCGCCGCGCCGGGCCTTTTTCTGACCCTGCGCGACGGCCTCCGCCACGGCCTCGCCCGAGGGCACGTGGGCGCCCGCGCCAAAAGCGAGCAGCAGCGCCGAGGCCAGAATCGCCCCGGCCTTCGCGCTTCGCCTCACGACCTTCCCGCCAGGGCGGAGGCGCCGGCATAACGCGCCTGCTGCGCCAGCTCCGCTTCGATTTGCAACAGCCTGTTGTACTTGGCCACCCGGTCGCTGCGGCACAGCGAGCCGGTCTTGATTTGCCCGGCGCCGGTGGCCACGGCCAGGTCGGCGATGGTGGTGTCTTCGGTCTCGCCCGAGCGATGCGATATCACCACCGCGTAACCCGCGCTTTGCGCCAGTGACACCGCCTCCAGGGTTTCGGTGAGCGTGCCGACCTGGTTCACCTTGACCAGAATGGCGTTGGCGACGCCCTGCTCAATGCCCTTGCCGAGTATTGCAGAGTTGGTCACGAAAATATCATCGCCCACGAGCTGCACCCGGTCGCCCAGCGCACGGGTCAGTTTTTTCCAGCCCTCCCAGTCGTCTTCCGCGAGCCCGTCTTCAATGGAGAATATGGGATAGCGCGCGCACCAGTCTTCGAAAAAGCGCACCATATCGTCGGACGACTTCTGCGCGTTTTCTCCGCTCAGTTCATAGACGCCGCCCTTGTGGAACTCGCTCGCCGCCGGGTCGAGTGCGATGCCCACTTGGCGACCCGGCTCGTAACCCGCCGCCTCGATGGCCTGCATGATCAGCTCGACAGCATCCTGGTTGGAAGCCAGGTCGGGTGCGAAGCCGCCTTCATCGCCGACGCCGGTGGCGTAGCCCTTTTCGATCAGGACGCGGCGTAGCTGGTGGAAGACCTCGGTGCCGTAGCGCAGCGCCTCGGCGAAAGTCGGCGCGCCGCAGGGGTAGAGCATGAACTCCTGCAGGTCCACGTTGTTGTCCGCGTGCGCGCCCCCGTTCAGCACGTTCATCATCGGCGCCGGCAGCAGGTGCGCATCCGCGCCGCCCAGGAAGCGGTACAGCGGCAGGCCCGCATCGTTGGCTGCGGCATGCGCGGCGGCCAGCGAAACGCCGAGCAGGGCGTTGGCGCCCAGCCGGGATTTGTTTTCAGAGCCGTCCAGTTCCACCAGCGCGCGGTCGAGCGCCGCCTGCTCGGCGAGGCCGCCCAGCGGCATGTCCACAACCCGGCGTGCGATTTCACCCGCCACGTTGCCCTGGGCCCGGGTTACGCCCTTGCCGCCGTAGCGCAGGGCGTCGCCGTCGCGCAGCTCGTGCGCCTCCCGTGCCCCCGTCGAAGCGCCGGAGGGCACGGCGGCCCGCCCCACCCTGCCGCTGTGGGTGGTGACCTGAACGGAGAGGGTGGGGTTGCCTCGCGAGTCCAGAATTTCCAGCGCCTGAACCTGCCGGATGCCGGTGGGCATGGGGGAGTTTTCCTTTTGCGTGTGGGGGTTTACGGCGCGCGGGGCCGGGCCGCCCGGCGCGTGCGGGCGCGTGGCGGAGTGCGCCCGAGCGGCCCGCCGGCGGCGCGGGAGAGCCGGGGGAAATCTAAAACCCCGGCCCGCCGGGCGCCATAGGGGGCCTCGGGCTCATCGATATATCACAGCAATTTAGGCCTTGACATATTTGAATTCATGGGCGCTCATGTCATGCCCGCCGTGCCCTGCCAGGCGGCGCAGCAAGGCGGAGCCCCAGAAAGGAAGGAACGTTTTGGCGAAACTACTCATAGATACTGAGCCCAGCATCAGGAAGCTGGATTTCAGGAAGTTCCTGTCATCCCTTGATAAAGGGACGGTTGACTTGGCGCTCACCGATCCGCCTTATGCGATAAGCCGGAAAACCGGGTTCTCGAAGGTCAAGAACGGCGTGAAGAGATTTGCGGTTTCCATGGAGTTCGGAGAATGGGATCAAAAAGAAATCGACTTGGAAGCTCTGTGTAATGGACTGTACCGGGTATTGCGCAAGGGCGGAACGGCGATCGTCTGGTACGACCTTTGGAAGATTACCCTCCTGCGAAATGCCATGCACAACGCAGGCTTCAAAATGATTCGCCAAGTTATCTGGCAAAAGACCAACCCCGTTCCGCTCAACATTCGGAATATTTACCTTTCCAATAGTCGGGAAATGGCAGTGGTGGGAATCAAGGGCGGCAAGCCGACGTTCCACTCCGAGTACGATAACGGCGTTTACCATTATCCCATTCCCCGGTCGGGGGGGGGGGGCGGTTGCACCCCACTCAGAAACCGCTGGGGTTGTTCTCGGAGATCGTCCGCAAGCACAGTAACCCGGGCGATTTAGTAATCGATCCGTTTCTTGGCAGCGGAACAACTGCCAAGGCTTGCGTATCAGAAGGTCGAAAGTTTTCAGGATGTGACATAGACGAAAACTATGTGCGGCGCGCACGGCGGAGA
>CAZJXU010000304.1:0-3560 GCA_964550095.1 uncultured Spirochaetales bacterium
GGACACGCGCTTCTGATTGATCGCAGCGTGTCGCCGGCGCGGACGTCGGCACGGTCCTCCGCCCCACAGGCGATACGGCCTGTACGTGACGCCGGGCTCGCGGGCTTCAGCTTCAGTCTGGTTGCCGGCGCCGGACAGCCGCGCGGACGCCCGCAGCGGGAGTCCCCAATTCAGGACGATACGGCGGCCCCCCGTCTCCGACTCTGGCGCAGCGGGCCGCCGTATCGTCCTGAATTGGGGACGCCCGTTGACGAGGCGTCCGCGCGGCTGTCCGGCTCCGGCAACCAGACTGAAGCTGAAGCCCGCGAGCCCAGCGTCACGTACAGGCCGTATCGCCTGTGGGGCGGAGGACCGTGCCGACGTCCGCGCCGGCGACACGCTGCGATCAATCAGAAGCGCGTGTCCAGCTTGAAGCGGATTTCGTGACCGGCGCCCGCGCCCCGCCCGCCATACTCGATGCCCGTGCGCAGTTCCGGCGCCCGGGCGCCCAGCGGTGCGAAGCGCCAGCCGAAACGCCAGCTTGCGCCGGCGTCGCCGAAGCCGATGCGCGCCCAGGGCGTGCCCGTGAACAGGCCGCCGAACGCGGAGAGCCCGTAGCCCAGTTCCGCCGAGAGGCGCGCCGCGGAAAGGGCGTCCGCTCCGCCGCCGCCCGAAGCCGAAGACCCCGAGCCGAGTTCTGAAATGTCGTCCGACATGCGCAGTTCAAAGATCTCTTCCACGCCGCCCTCGGCATGCGCGCCGACGCCGCTTTTCAGCGAGAAGGCGATGCCCAGTTCCGAAGCGGGCGCCGGGTCGTAGCGCAGCTCGCCCGACACGCCCAGTTCCCTCGTGCCGGAGACTTCGTGCGTCACCAGCGAGCGGCCGCGCAGGTCGATGGAAAGCCCGCCCGCGCCCTGGTAGCGCAGGCCCGCGGCCAGCTCCGCGCCCATGCCGTTTGAAATGTCGCCGCCGTCGTGCAGCACGCCGAGTTCCAGCGTGGGCGAAAGCCGGTCGCCGCCCGCAAATGCGAAGTCGCGCGAAGCGACCAGGCCGAAGCGCATGCGGCTGGTGTCGCTTGCGCTGCGGGCCAGGCCCGCCGCCGCGTCCAGCTTCGTGCGCACGAACACCGCATCGCCGCGCAGCGAAAGCGCAAAGCCGTACGCGGATTTCAGCAGATCCCCCTCCGCGCCGAAGGCGCCCATCCTGAATTCCATGTCGGTGTCGATGGCGGGGCGGCCCTCCGGCTCCAGACCGAGTTCGCCTTCGCCGAAGCCCAGCGTGGCCCATGCGGCCAGCCGCTCCGCGATGCGGTAGCCCAGGTAGGGGTAAAAGCCGTTCAGGGAGAGTTCGAAGTCCGTATCGTCGCTGGTGTCGCCCCTGCCCTGGCTGTGCGCGGCGGAGAGCCCGGCCACCAGGGCCCCCGAGGCCCAGTCCAGACCGATGCGGCCCGTGCTGACGTCGCCCTCCACCTCGATGGAATCCTGGCGGCTTTCGAAGGCGCTGTGGTCGCCGCGCGCCCACAGCGAGGCGAAGGCGCCGCCGGAGGTTTCCTCGGTCAGCGAAAACGCGCTCGCGTTCAGCAGGCGCTTGCCGCTCGGCAACTCCAAAGTGGGCCCGCGATGCGGGGCGGCGTCGGCGAGCCCGGGCGGCGCGCCGCCCGCAGGCATCCCGCCCGCACCGGTCACCGAATTCGCAGCGCCGGGAGCGCGCATTCCGGAAACGCCCGCGAAGGTCGAATCGGCGGCGCCGTCCGCATGCATTCCGCCGAAGGGCGAAGTCGCGGATGCGCCTCCGCCCGCGAAGATCGCGCCGGTACCGACGGTCGAATCAGGCGAAGCCCCGCTCCTGAACATTGAACCCGCGCCGCCCGCACCGCCACCACCCGGCCGCGTCTGCTGACGATGCGGCACCGCCACGCCCCCGCCCAGCCCCAGCAGCTCCGACGGTGGCGTCCCCGAAACGCCGGGAACGCGCGGCGCGGCCAGGCGCGTGCGCGCGACATCCAGCGCCTGCACCACCACCACCTTGCTGAACTGACTCTGCAGCACCTGGGCCGCCGCCTGGTCCGCAGCGTTCACCTCGCGCTGCTGCGTCGGTTCAATCGCGGCCAGCACCGGCGCCGTGCTCGCGCTCGAAAGGCGCTCCGCGTTGCCGTCGCTGTCGTCGAAGCGCACCACCACCCGCACGCGCCTGCCCTGGTCCGCGCCCGTCAGCAGGTAGCCCTGCGACCTCGCGCCCACGATGTCCACCGGCCCGCCACCCGAACCCACGCGCTGCCACTGGTAGGCATACACCGGCGCGCGCAGGCCGTTCGCATCCCGGATGCCCGCGGTACCCGCCCGCAGCACCTCGCCCACGCGGGCCGTGCCTTCAATCACAGGCCCGCCCGTCGCGGGCACGTTCGCCTCGGGCACCACAGCCTCGGTGAAGGCGCTCGCCAGCGCTTCGTCGTTGCCGCCGTCGTCCCTAAAGCGCACGCGCACCCGCACCTGCCTGCCCTGGTCCGCTTCCTGCAGCCGATAGGTGGATGCGCGGGCGCCCGCGATGTCAGCCGGGTTCGACGCGCCGTCCGCGTCCGCGCGCTGCCACTGGTAGTTCCACGAAACGCCGGCGAGGCCGTCTGCATCCGCAATGTCCGTGGTGTGCGCCTGCAGCAGCGCGCCCACCTGCGCCGTGCCGCTGATGCTCGGCGCGCCCGTGGCGGAGGTATCGACCGGCGGGGCCGGGGCCAGCGGCGCAGCCACCACGACGCTGCTTGCGCTGGCGAGCGTTTCCGTATTGCCCTCGTCGTCCCGGAAACGCACGCGCACCCGCACGCGCTTGCCCTGGTCTGCGGGCTGCAGCACGTAGCCGGGCGTATTGCCGCCCGGGATGTCCTGCACCGCGCCGTCCGCTTCCACGCGCCGCCACTGGTAGCTGAACACCGCACCCACAAGACCGTCGGCGTCGTCGATGCCGGCGATGTCAGCCGTCAGCCGCTCGCCCACGCGCAGCGTGCCTTCAATGGCTGGCGCGCCGGTCGCAGCCCGGTTGCCTGCAGACTGCACGGTTCCCTCCGCGGGGAAGGCGCTGCTCTGCAACACCTCCTCGTAACCTTCGTCGTCGTTGAATGTGAGGCGCACCCGGATCCGCTTGCCCAGGTCGGCGTCCGCCAGCGTGTAGCTATCCACGCCCGCGCCCGCCGCCACCTCGGCCGGATTGGAAATGCCGTCCGCATCCACGCGCGTCCACCGGTACCTGTACGTCGGCGCGCTGAGCCCGTTGTCGTCATCCACATCCCGCAGCGAAACCGAAAGGCGCTCGCCCACGCGCGCCGCGCCGGTGATGGCAGGCGCGCCGACGTACATATACAGGTGGCCGCGCGTGGATGCGGACGGCATTTCCAACCCGGCCGAAGTGGCGGCGGGCGCGGGCGTGGATGCCTACACGCTGGCGGACGCCGACCTGGGCAAACGGATCCGGGTGCGCCTCACATTCAACGATGACGAAGGTTACGAGGAGGTGTTGCAAAGCAGCGCCTTCCCCGCGGAGGGAACCGTGCAGTCCGCCGGCAACCGGGCTGCGACCGGCGCGCCAGCCAT
>CAZJXU010000305.1:0-4561 GCA_964550095.1 uncultured Spirochaetales bacterium
GGTGGAGATTGTGGGCATCAAGGACACCTCGAAGACTGTGGTTACGGGCGTGGAGATGTTCCGCAAGATTCTGGACGAGGGCCAGGCGGGGGACAACGTGGGCTGCCTGCTGCGCGGCGTGGAGAAGGACGGCGTGGAGCGGGGGCAGGTGCTGGCGAAGCCGGGCTCCATCACGCCGCACACGAAGTTCAAGGCGCGGGCCTACATCCTGAACAAGGAAGAGGGCGGGCGCCACACGGCCTTCTTCACGGGCTACCGGCCGCAGTTCTACTTCCGCACCACGGACGTTACGGGCGTTGCGGCGCTGCCCGAGGGCACGGAGATGGTGATGCCCGGCGACAACGTGGAACTGACGGTGGAGCTGATCACGCCGATTGCGATGGACAAGGAGCAGCGCTTTGCGATCCGGGAAGGCGGCCGCACGGTCGGCTCCGGCGTCGTCACGGAGGTGCTGGAGTAGCAGCCACCCGAAAAGGCGCGTAGCACAACTGGCAGTGCACCGGTCTCCAAAACCGGATGTTGGGGGTTCGAGTCCCTCCGCGCCTGCCGGGCGGGTGAGCGAGCGGGCGGGCGCCTGGCGTGCCCAGCGCGTGAGGCGCAGTCAACACACAGCGAAGGCCGGGCGGGAGGCGCGCCCCGGCCCATGACGAAGGGCGACATTGGATTGGAACCCGATTCACTGGATTTCGGACGGAACCCGCTACCTGGCGGACGTGCGTTCCGAGTTCAACAAGGTCACCTGGCCCGGCAGGAAGGAGTACGTGGGCGGCACCATCGGAGTCGTGGTGATCGTGGCCTTTTTGACCCTCGTGCTGTGGATGATGGACTTCGCCCTCACCCAGGTGATGGAACTGCTGCTCGGTTGACCGGGGGGCCCGGTCGTCGAGAGGACACCATGACGAAACGGAAGACGGCGGAAAAGAAGTGGTACATCGTGCATACCTACTCGGGGTATGAAGCGCGCGCCAAGCAGGCCCTGCTGGAGCGCGCCCAAAACGAAGGCCACGGACAGGATTTTGACGAGGTGCTGATCCCCGAAGAAAAGGTGGTGGAGGTGGTCAAGGGGCAGAAGAAAACCTCCAAGCGCAAGTTTTTCCCGGGCTACATCCTGGTGCACATGCTGCTGAACGAAGAAACCTGGCACATCGTGAAGGACACCCCCCGGGTGACGGGCTTCGTGGGCGGCGGCGAGAGGCCCGCGCCGATCCCGGACGAAGAAGTGGCCAAGATGACGGCGCAGATGCAGGAAGGAGAGGACAAGCCGAAGCCCAAGATTGTGTTCGCCAAGGGGGAATCGGTGCGCGTGGTGACCGGCCCCTTTGCCAACTACAACGGCTACGTGGACGAGGTGCTGGCGGACAAGGAAAAGGTGCGGGTGGTGGTGCAGGTGTTCGGCCGCGGCACGCCCGTGGTGCTGGACTACGTGCACGTCGAGAAGGCCTGAGCCGCAAGCGGAAACAGGAACGCTGAAGGGCCGCGCGGCTGGCGCGCCGGGGCCTTTCGGCGGCGCTCGGCGAAACCCGAGACGACGAGAACGAGAACGAGGAACAGGAAGACATGGCGAAGAAAGAGATCGCAGTGGTGAAGCTCCAGTGCATGGCGGGGCAGGCGAACCCTGCGCCGCCCGTCGGCCCGGCCCTGGGCCAGCACGGCGTCAACATCGTGGAGTTCTGCAAGGCCTACAACGCGCGCACCCAGGACCAGCAGGGCCTGGTGGTTCCCGCGGTGATCACCATCTATTCCGACCGCTCCTTCACCTTCGAACTGAAAACGCCCCCCGCGTCCGTGCTGCTGAAGCGCGCGGCCCGGGTGGACAAGGGCTCCGGCGAGCCGAACCGGACCAAGGTGGGCAAGGTGACCCGCGCCCAGCTCCTGGAAATCGCCGAGGCCAAGATGAAGGACCTGAACGCCCGGGAGCCCGAGGCCGCGCTGCGCGTGATTGCAGGCACGGCCCGCTCCATGGGCCTGGAAGTGGAGGGCTGAATGGCGCCCAAAGCCGGTAAACGCTACAAGAAGGGCGCCGAGGCGCTGGAGCCCGGGCGCCTTTATCCGCTGGAGGAGGCAGCCCGGTTGATCAAGGCGCAGCCCGCGGCGGGCTTCGACGAGAGCGTCGAACTCGCGCTGAACCTGGGCGTGGACCCGAAGCACGCGGACCAGTTGGTGCGTGGCGCCATCGTGCTGCCGCACGGCACCGGGAAGCCGGTGCGCGTGCTTGTCTTCGCCAAGGGCGACAAGCTGAAGGAGGCGCTGGAGGCCGGGGCGGATTATGCGGGCGGCGAGGAGTTCGCCGAGCGCATCCAGAAAGAGGGCTGGCTGGAGTTCGAGCGCGTGATCGCCACGCCCGACATGATGAGCGTGGTGGGCCGCCTGGGCAAGGTGCTGGGCCCGCGCGGGATGATGCCCAACCCGAAGCTGGGAACCGTGACCATGGACGTGGGGCGCGCGGTCGCCGAGAACAAAGCGGGCAAAGTCGAGTACCGCGTGGACAAGAGCGGCATCGTGCACAGCGCCGTAGCCAAGGTCTCCTTCGAAGCGGAGCAGATTGTCGCCAACGCCGGCGCGCTGATCGACGCGGTGCTCAAGGCCAAGCCCGCAGCGAGCAAAGGGACCTACCTGAAGAAGGTGTCCATGTCCACCACCATGGGGCCTGGCATTCGCATCGACCCGGCATCCATCGAGAAGGCTGCATAGCAAGCTCATGTTGACATTCGCACAGAAGCAGGAAGCGGTGGAGGAACTTCGCGAGAGGTTCGCGCGCGCCAACAGCCTGGTGGTCGCAGACTACCGGGGGCTGAGCGTGCGGGCCGTCGATGCGCTGCGCGCCGCGCTGCATGATAGGGGCGGCGCGGACTTCGAATACCGCGTGGTGAAAAACTCCGTGATGCGGCGCGCCGCCCTCGGGCAGGGTTTCGAGCCGCTCGCGGAGCACGTGCAGGGCCCCACCGCGCTGACGCTGTGTTACGGCGACCCGGTGGGCATGGCCAAGGCGCTGGTCGATTTCGTCAAGGACAACGAGGCTTTCGAACTGCGCGGGGGCATGGTGTCGGGCAAGCCCGTGGCGCTGGCCGACATCGAAGCGCTGGCGAAGCTGCCCAGCCTGGAAGAGGTGCGGGGCCAATTGGTGGGCCTGCTGCAGGCCCCTGCCCGCCAGTTGGCCGTTTTGCTGCAGGCGCCCGGCGCGCAAATCGCGCGGCTGGCTTCGGCGCGCAGCAGCGCGCTGGAGGCAGAGGCCGCCGCCCCGAACTGACAACCGCCCCCTCACCGGCCGTCCGGCGCGGGCCGGGGGCAAAAGCACACACACGCACACACGAAAAGGAAGGTGAACCCACATGGCAGACATTCAAGCGATCGCGGACCAGCTCTCGGAGCTGAACGTCATGGAGGCTGCAGAGCTGGCCAAGCTTCTCGAAGAGAAGTGGGGCGTCAGTGCCGCCGCGCCGGTGGCCGTGGCCGCGGGCGGCGCCGCGGCGGGCGGCGAGGCGGAGAGCGCCGCCGCCAAGGACGAGTTCGAGGTCATCCTGCTCTCTGCAGGGGACAAGAAGATCCAGGTCATCAAGGAGGTGCGCGCCATCACGGGCCTCGGTCTGAAAGAGGCCAAGGACTTCGTGGAGAGCGCCCCCAAGTCGATCAAGGAAGCGGTCTCCAAAGAAGAGGCCGACAAGATCAAGGAGCAGGTCGAAGCGGCAGGCGGCCAGGTGGACATCAAGTAACACCCAGGGCAGCAGGTCGCAGGGCAGGCGCGCCGCGTCGATCATGCCGGTCATGCTGATCGTTTCGGCCCTGTCGTCTGTGTCGGCTCTGTCGTTCGTCTCGTCCATGCATTGCCGGGTGACGCCCGGCCTTCCTTCTCCATCCCCGACCTTTCATCGCAAGCCAGGCCCCCAGGGAGGTACGCCTTGAGCGCAGCAGTGATCCCGATCTCGGAAAGCGCACCGCGCATTCGCAAGAGCTACGCGAAGATCGCCCAGGTGCTCGAGATTCCGAACCTGATCGAGATTCAGACGGAGTCCTTCGAGCACTTTTTGCAGCTTCGGGTGGAGCCCGAAAAGCGCGAAGCGCAGGGGCTGCAGAAGGCCTTCCAGTCGATCTTTCCGATCCGGGACTTCAACAACACCGCCTCCCTGGAGTTCGTTTCGTACTCCCTGGACGAGCCGAAGTACGACGTGCAGGAGTGCCTGCAGCAGGGCAAAACCTACTCCTCGTCGCTGCGGGTGACCATCAAGCTGGTCTCCTGGGAGGGGGAGAGCGGCGCGCAGACCATTCGCGACATCAAGGAGCAGGAGGTCTATTTCGGCGAGCTGCCGTTGATGACCCAGCGGGGCACCTTCATCGTCAACGGCGCCGAACGGGTGACGGTTTCGCAGCTCCATCGCTCACCGGGGCTCTTCTATGACACCAAGGACGCCACCGCCGTCTCCGCCGCCGGCAAGAAGCTGTTCACCTGCCGGCTGATCCCGAATCGCGGCTCCTGGCTGGACTTCGAGTTCGATCACAAGGACATCGTCTATACGCGCATCGACCGCCGCAGGAAGATCCCCGTCACCGTGCTGCTCAAGGCGCT
>CAZJXU010000306.1:0-7168 GCA_964550095.1 uncultured Spirochaetales bacterium
CTTCGGCCCTCCCCCCTTCAGCCCGGCCCCACTCATCCCGGCTCAGCCCGGATCAGTCCGATCAGTCCCGATCAGTCCGGCAGGTCTGCCGGCCTTTCCAGCCGCAGCATGTCCTCGTCGCTCTGCCGCGCGCGCACGAGCTGCGCCCGGCCTTCCACCACCAGCAGCTCGGCCGGCTGCGGCTTGCTGTTGTAGTTGGAACTCATCACCGCGCCGTAGGCGCCCGCGCACTCGATCAGCAGCAGGTCGCCCACGCGCGCGGCGGGCAGGCGCTGGGTGCGCACCAGACCGCCCTCTTCCTGGGTGAAGATGTCCCCCGACTCGCAGAGCGGCCCGCCCACCACCACATCCTGCAGCGGGCGCGGCGTGTCATCTTGCGGACACAGCGACATGGGGTGATAGGAACCGTACATGACGGGACGCGCCAGGGTGTTGAAGCCCGCATCCACCAGCACGAAGGTGTGCGCGCCCGTGCGCTTCACCGCGCGCACCTCGCTGACCAGCACCCCCGCTTCGGCAGTGAGGTAACGGCCCGGCTCCACTTCCAGAGAGAGCGCGTGGCCGAACTCCGCTTCGAGTCGTTTGCGGGCTGCATCCCAGGGCGCAAAGTAGGCCGCCGGGTCCAGGCGCTCGTCCTGCGGGCGGTAGGGAACCGGCAAACCGCCCCCGGCGCTGATGCTGCGCAGCCCCGGGCCGACCAGGCGCGCCAGGGTTTCGACCGCGCCGGCCACCCGCGCCAGGTGTTTGAGGTCGCCGCCGCTGCCGATGTGCACGTGCAGGCCCGCGACCTGGAGCCCCTGCGCCTTCGCCAGCGCCAGCGCATCGGGCAATGCCTCGTGCCAGATGCCGTGCTTGGAATGCTCGCCCCCGGTGTTGGTCTTGCGGCTGTGGCCGTGGCCGAAACCCGGGTTGATGCGCAGGGTGATCTCGGCGCCCGCCATGCGCGCGCCGTACTGCTCGATCATGTCGAGCGAGCCGCAGTTGACGGCGATGCCGTGCGTCGTCACCAGTTCCAGCGAATCGCGGTCGAAAATATCGGCGGTATAGACAATCGGCGGCGGCTCTCCCGTCGCCGGGTAGCCCGCCCGCAGCGCCCGCTGAATCTCCCCGGCGGAAACGGCGTCCACCAGCGCGCCGCTGCGCCGGCAAAGATCCAGCACCGCCAGGTTCGAGTTGGCCTTCTGGGCGAAGCGCACCACGTCAAAGGCCGCGAGATCCTGGATGCGCTGCACGATCCGAGCCGCGTCATAGACGTAGGTGGGGGTGCCGAACTCGCGCGCGATGTCGGCGATCGCAATGCCGGCGATTTCGCGGCGGATTTCGGACATGCGCGCAGTGTAGCCGAGAAGCGGCGCGCGGCCCGGCCGATCGCGCTGCGACCCGCCGCGTGCGGGCCGGCGCACGCCGGGACGCACACCCGGCCTGCCCGGCGCGGCCTGACGCGAACGGGCCCACTGCAGCCCGCCCGCACGCCCGCCCGCGGCGCGGGCTCAGAAGCGGAAGGCGCTGCGCAGGTAGCCGAAGCGGCCATCGAAGCCGGAGGGGCTGTACTGGCTGTAGGGGTTGCCCCAGTCGCCCGCCGCGGGGTTGCGGTCCGGCCTGTTGTCGAAGGCGTTGCGCACGCCCACGCCCAGCATCCAGCGTTCGCCCGGCGCGTAGCGAAGTTCCACGTCCGTCAAAAGCTCGGCGCCGTAATCGACGCCGCCCGCGCCGTAGTCGTCGTAGCGGTCGTAGAAGGAGCCGAAGTGGCGCACGGAAAGCAGCAGGCGCCAATGCATGAAGGCGTGCGCGAGCGAGAAATTCCCGCGCGACTTCGGCAGGTTCGTCTCCAGTTGGCGCACGCGGAAATCGTCGATGATGTCCGGGTTGCGCCGGGTGACCTCGGTGTCGATGGCGTGATACGAAAGCGACAGCTCCGTCTCGCCGAGGCCCGACTCCACCCGGGTGCGCGCCGCCACGTCGATGCCCGTGCTGCGGGTCTCGAAGTCGTTGGTGAAAAAGCGGAACTCCGCGAGCGACTCGGCAATGGCAATGCCGGAAGCCGCGAGCGCTGCCCGCGCCTCGGCGTCCAGGGTGTAATCCTGGGATAGCGCCAGGCGATCCCGCACTTCCACGCGAAAGGCGTCCACGCTCAGGCGGGCTGGCCCCCGTTCCAGGATCAGGCCCAGGCTGAAGTGCGTCGATGTTTCGGCGTCCAGGGTCTTGCCGCCGCGCCGCCGCGCGACGGGATGCACGGCGGGGATCACGCCGGTGTTGCTGAGCACGACATCCGACTCCGTCACGGAGAGCTCCGTCGTGACATTGAAGGCGTTCGACTGTCCCGGCGTGGGCGCGCGAAAGCCCGTGGCGAAGCCCGCGCGCAGCGCCAGCCCCGGGGCGAGCTTGGTGTTGCCCGAGAGTTTCACATTGAAGGTGTCACCGAAGTCTTCGAAGTGTTCGTAGCGCAGCGCGCCGTCCAGAAAGAGCGACGGGCGGGGTGAAAATTCCAGGTCCACGTACCAGCCCGTGTTCCAGCGCCGCCAGGCGCCTGCACTGTGCGCGTCGAAGCCGGGAAAGCCCTGCGCGGCCACGGCGAAGCCCTGGCGAAACAGCTCGCCCTGCGCGTAAGAAGCAGGCTCGCCGCGCCGGGTTTCAAACTCCTCCTCGCGGTATTCCATGCCCCAGGCCAGGTGCAGTGCTTCGCTGAATTCGTAGGTGAAGTCCAGGTTGAAGGCCGTCTCCGCCTGCACGTAGGCGCCGGGGTCAAAGGCCCTCGGACTCTCGGGGCCGAGCGATGCGTTCAGTGTGTTCTCGATGAAAAAGTCGGCCCGGTTCTCCGCTGTGTAAGCGCTGATGTCCAAGCGCAGCGCCGGGGCAGGCGAGGCGCGCACACCGACCAGCAGCGCGAGGTCGCGCGTGTCGGCGCCGAAGCGGGGCGTGAAGCCGCCCGGGTACACTTCCTGCCAGGTAAAGCAGTCGGGGTCGCTCTGCACCGCGCCAAGCGCAGCGGCGTCCGGCGCGTCGTCCACCACGGGAATGTCGGTGCACACGCCTGACTCATCCGGCGTCAGGTCCGCCACGCGCAGCGACCCGCCGCCGTCGGCGCTGAACACTTCGTGGGTGTTCGGGTTGCGCCAGGAGAAATCGGTGAGGACGCTGCGGCTCGCATAGTTGGCGTAGCCGTAGAGCTGCGCGGCGGCGCCCACGTTGAGCTCGCCGTTCACCAACAGTTTAATGTCGTCCCGCAGCTCGGGCGCCCCCCAGCGCTGAGCGGGGTTTTTTATGTGCGTGTTTCCGGCGGCAGCCAGGCGCGCTGCATCGCTGCGCTGAACGCTGCGGTCCGTTTCAGCAGCCGCGCCGAATTCCCCGCTCAGCCGCAGCCAGGCGTCCAGACTGCCGATGCCGACATTGCCGGCCAGAGCAAAGCGTTCGCCGTCGCCCTCCGAAAACGCGCCGCCGAAGGCTTCGACGGCGCCGCCCTCCGGGCCTTCTTTCAGCAAAAAGTTCAGCACGCCGGCGATTGCGTCGGAGCCGTACTGCGCGGCGGCGCCGCCCTGCAAAAGTTCCACCCGGGAAAGCGCGGCCAGGGGAAGCACGGAAATGTCCGGGCCCTGGGCGCCGTCCGCCACGCCGCTTCCCAGCCAGGTGATCACGGCCGCGCGGTGCCGGCGCTTGCCGTTCACCAGCACCAGGGTGTGATCGGGGGCCAGGCCGCGCAGGTTGGCGGGACGCACCAGCGCCGCGGCGTCGCTGTTGACCTGGGTGGCGACGTTGTAGGCAGGCGCCGCGCTGCGCAGCCCTTCCATCATGTCGGCGCCGGCGGCGGCGCCCAGCGTTTCCGCGCTGATGACATCGACCGGGAGGGTGCTGTCGATTGCGCGGCGCGCCTCGCTGCGCGTGCCGGTGACCACGATCTCCTCGATGGATTCGCTTTCTCCGACCTGGTTGACTTCATCGACTTCATCGTTGTTGACCGGCGCCGGATCCTGCGCGGCCTGCGCCAGGGCCGGCCCGGCCAAGCCTTGCGCCGCGCTGAATGCCAGGGCGGCGGCGCCGCACAGCGCCAGGGCCGCACGGCGCGGCGCGACAGTTCGCCTGTCGCCCGCGCCCTTTTGCAGCGTGCAGGGCTGCGCTTCGCGGCAGCACATATCGCCCTCCCCCCGTCTTTTGTATGCGTTTTGCATGCAGTTTTGCGTGCGGACTTTTGCATGCCCGGCCGCGCCCGCCGACGGCCGCGTTCGCGCCCCGTGCGTCGCCCGGCATCCGGCATGCGGCATCCGTCTCTCGATGCGGCGGCGTGAGGCGTCCATCGCCCGTCGCCGCCGCGCATCAGTTCTTCAGCAGCGCGTTGTCCTCGATGTGCAGGGTTTTACCCGGCGGCGCTTCGATGCGCACGTCGCCGACGATGCGCACCCCCTGTCCGAAACGGACGTCGCCGCGAATCACCAGCCGCCTGCATTCCAGCAGCGAAGGCGGACCATGCGGCATGCGCGCAGCCAGCTCTGCCTCGCTGCCGAAGGCCTCGCCGAGATCCAGCTCGAGCTGCGCGCCGCATCCGCCCGGCGTCGGGACCAGACGCTGCGCTTCGTCGAGATGAAAAGCGTCCGAGCGCAGCGCCAGCAACTGGTCGGCGGTCTTCATCGGCATGAAGCGCGTGCGCGGCGTTTCAATCGCGCGCGCGCCGGGGAAGCACGAAATCGCCGCGCCCGCGGCCGTTTCCAGTTGCAACACCCAGGGCGCACCCTCGGCGGGCCGCTTGCGGTTGTGAATCACGGGCAGTTCCAGCACGCCCTCGCCTGCCTCGAGCGCGGCGCTCAGCGCCTCGAGGTCGATCCACAGGTTGTTGGTGTTGAAAAAGCGATGACGCCGGATGTCCTGGAAGTCTGCCCGCTCGTGCTCGCCGCTGCACTGGGCCAGCTCGCGCAGCGCCAGGGCGCCGTCCTGCCCGCGCCACAGGTGCCCGCCCTTGGCGTCGTCGGCCCGGCGCGCGCACACTTCCATCACAAAGGGCGCGCCGCTCTCCACCAGCATGCCGAGCAGGGGGGGGTCCGGCACTGCTCCCATGTTGTCCGCATTGGAAACAAAGAGGTAGCGAAAGCCGGCGGCCTTGAGGGCGTTCAGCATGCCCGACGCATAGAGCGCGACATAGAGATCGCCGTGACCGGGCGGGCACCATTCCTGCCCGGGATCCGACGGCCACACAAAGGGGCTGAAGTCATCGGCGCGCACCCTGGGGATTTTGTGCTGCATGAAGTCCGCGGGCAGCGGACCCGAGAGCGGCGGGTATTCCGCCAGGGCAGCCCGCGTGTCTTCCTGCGTGCGAAAGCTGTTCATCCACACCAGAGGAACCTCAACGCCGAGGCGCTCCCGGAGCCGTGTGTTGCAAAGCACCACCAGGTCGATAAAGCGCAGCCCTTCCCGCCAGGGGAGCAGCACCTTGGCCCGGGAGAGCTGCATGGAGGTGGCGAGCCCGCCGTTCAGCTTGAGCGCGGCGCAGCGCGGCAGGGCCTCCCTGCCGATGCGCGCGGTTTCCGGGGAGAGATCGTCGCTGTGCGGCAGCGCCGAAAGCGGCGCGACGTCTGCCCCGGCACCCGGCGGCGCGTCCGCGCCCAGCGTCTGGTAGGCGCGCTGAAAGGCGCGGCGCGCGGGCGTTGGCAAAGCGGCCCGGCGCATCCTGCTCTCGAAGGGCGCGAAGTCGCCGCGCACGGCTCAGTCGAAGGCGAGCGTGGATTCGAAACACGCCCGCAGCACGCGGATCATCGGCGCCACGTCGTCGGCGGCCATCATCTCGCGGCAGGAATGCATGGAGAGCATGGGGCTGCCGACATCGACGCTGCGAATGCCGGCGCGCGCCGACACGATCGGGCCGATGGTTCCGCCGCAGGCCATGTCGCTGCGCGAAACAAAGTGCTGGGGGCGGGTGCCCGCCTCCCGGCACAAGGCCGAGAAGAAGGCCCGGGGCCCGGCGTCGCCCGCGTAGGACTGGTTCGCATTCACCTTGATCACGGGGCCCGCGCCGAGCTGCGGCCGGTGCCCGCTTTCGTGCCGGTCGGCGTAGTTCGGGTGCACGGCGTGCGCCATGTCTGCGGAAATCAGCAGCGAGCGCGCGGCGGCGCGCGGAAACAGATCGCCGCCCTCAGCGTTTGCAGGCTCGCCGGCAAGCGCTGCGCGCTTTAGCACGTCGGAAAGAAAGGAGCCGGCGGCGCCCTGCATGCTGCGACTGCCGACTTCTTCGTGGTCGTAACACACCACGAAGCGCGTTTGTTCACCGGGCGCGCCCGCATCCGCCGCGAGCAAGGCGGACAGGGCTGCATGGCAGGACGCAAGGTTGTCGAGCCTTCCGCTGTGAAGGAACTCGTCCTGCGCCCCGGAAAAGGCAGCGCCCTGCGCGTCGTAGGCCATCAGGTCAAAGGCGTGAATCGCAGAAGCGGCGACGGACACGCCGCATTCCTTTTCGATTTGCTGCGCCAGCAGCTCGCGGAAGGGCGGGGCGCCGGCGAGACCCAGCAGGGCCGGCGTGTGCTGCTGCATGTTGAGTTGCAGGCCCTTTTTGCGAAGTTCCGGAGACAGGTGAATCGCCAGGTTCGGAATGCGCAGCAGCGGCCTCTTGAAATCGATCAGCGCGCTGCGCAGCGCGCCGCCTTGTTCGAAAGACACGCGGCCGGCCAGCGAGAGGTCGCGGTCGAGCCAGGTGTGCAGCAGCAAGCCGCCGTAGGGTTCGAAGCGCAGCCTGCAGAGCCCATGCGACTCGTCCTCGGGGCTGGGCTTGACGCGCAGGTTCGGCGAGTCGGTGTGGGCGCCCACGCCCCGAAAGCCGGCCTGCGCGGGCGGTCGCGCGCCCAGTCGAAAGGCCAGCAGCGAGCCCCCGGCGCGCACCACGTAGTGCGCCGCGCGGGGTTCGAGCCGCCAGGGCGCCGCCTCCTCGAGGCGCGTGTAGCCGGCAGCCTCAAGGCGCCGCGCCATTTCCGCCACGGCGTGGAAGGGCGTCGGCGAGGCATCGAGAAAACCCTGCAGGTCGCGCGCTTCGGCTGAAGTTTCCGGGGCGCGGCCGACGTGGTCGGACCCGGCGGTCTCGGTGGTCCTGGCAGGCGCGGGCCCGCCCGCGGGCGGCGCTTCGGCCGCCCGGGACCCGCCGGCGCCGGGCGCGGTTTCAGGGCTTCGCTTTTCCATCGGGGGCGGAGTTTAACCA
>CAZJXU010000307.1:0-2518 GCA_964550095.1 uncultured Spirochaetales bacterium
AGTGTGGGTGCGGGATGCCATCCGGGATTCAGGTAGCACAAACGCCATGAGAGACGGGCCGGAATTCGGCGCCCGTACAGAGCCATCCGTCCGGGCCGGCCCCCACCCATGCCGCCTCTCCCCCGCTCTTCCCGTGAAACCCCTCGCGACGCGACCGCCTGTTCGCCGTGCGCGGGCAACACCCCGCGCCTACACTGCATGCCCGCCATGAGCGAAGACCGGGAAACGCAAGAAGCGCAGCAGGCGCAACAGTCTCAGGAGACACAAGGGTCGCCGGCGCCGCAGACGCCTACGCCGCGAGCGCCGCAAGAAGCGCGCGCGCCGCACCCGCTGGACGAGCGCCTGGCGGAACTGTGGCGCGTGCTGCGCCGGGAAAGCATCCTGTGGCCGGTGCTGGTCGCCGTGGCGCTGGCGGGCGTCACGCTGGGCGCTGCGCTGCTCGCGTTGGCCCTGTACCTGGCTCAGCCCGCAGCGCTGCTGGCGCTGGCGATACTGCTGGTCGCCAGCCTCGACCTTGCGCGCCGCGAAATCCGCCGCCGGGGCGTGGGGCCATTGACCGGAATGCTCGCGGCCTACTGGCTGCTGACCGGCGCCGCACTGCCCCTCGCCCGCGCGCTGGGGCTGCTGTAGGGGGGCGGGCCGGGCGCCACGGCCGTCTTGCCCGCCAGTCGGCCCGCCATGTTTCCCCTTCCCGTGTCGAGCGTGCGCGCGCTTTTTCCCCGGCGCCTGTGCGCGGTGCATTTCGCCTGCGTGCGCGGCGCGTGGCTTATGGTGGTGCGCGCTTTTGCCCCGGCGGCGCGTGTGCGCGGTCAGTGGAACTTCGCGGGCGTTTCGTCTTCGTCGTCCCATTCGTCGTTCATGACCTTCTCCACCATGTCGTCGATGAAGGCGCCGGCGTTTTTGCACTCCAGCGTGCCCGCCAGGTAGCCGGTAATGGACAGCAGCTCCGAGAGCAGTTCTTCGGGATCGTTTTCGTCCAGGTACTGCTTGATGTGCTTCACGCGGCCCCGGATCGAATCCATCACGGTGTCGATGTCGATCATGTTTGTTCCTCCGGTAGTTCGATGCGCCACGGCGCGCGCGCGGGTTCGCCCGGGCGCGCCCGCATCACAGAATCTCCACGCCGCCATGCCGCCGCATCATCACGACGCACGCATCGCAGCATCGCCGCCGCATCGGCGCGGCGGCGCATTGTCGCGGCGCCACATTGCCCGCATTATCGGCAGCGGCGATGCACCCGCGTCCACCCGGGCGCATCCGCATCGCTGCGGCGGCGCATCGCCACGCCATCCAGCGCCGCCAGCCCATCCATCGTCGCCGCGACGCACCGCCCGCCCGCTCAGGCGAGGCGGCTTTGCAGGTAGTCGAGCGTACGCTTCTCGCAGCCCTTTTCAACAGACACGATGAAGGCGTCGAAGTCGGTCACGCCGATGTCGCGCAGGCGCTGAATGCCGGCGTCCAGCGCCGCTTCGTCGCCCAGGATGGCGACGCCGTCGGGCCCTTGCACGCCTTCCTTGTCGAGCATGGCGCGGTACGAAGGCAGGGTCCCGTACATCGCCAGGTTCTTGGCGATGTAGGCGCGCGCTGCATCCGTGTCGCCGGTCAACGCAATCGGCAGGCCCGCGACAACGCGCGGCGCCGGGCGGCCCGCCGCTGCGGTCGCCTTCAGCAGGCGGGGCACGATGTGCGACTCGATGGTCTTCGGCCCGGTCATCCAGAGAATGGTTCCGGCCGTGTAACGCCCCGCCAGCTCCAGCATGCGCTCGCCCAGAGCGGCCAGCAGCAGCGGCGTCGGCTCGGCATCCGGCACGCTCAAGGTTGCGTTCACGCGGTACTGCTCGCCGTTAAACTCCACCGGCTCGCCCGCGAGCAGAGGCGCGAGCACCTGCAGGTACTCCTTCATGTGCAGGGCGGGCTTCTCGTAGCTGAAGCCGAACATGTTCTCTATCACCATCTTGTGCGAGAGGCCGATGCCCAGCGTGAAGCGGCCACCGCTCGCGGCCTGCGTGGTGAGCGCCTGCTGCGCGATGGCCACCGGGTGCCGCGGGTAACTGGGCACCACCGCGGTGCCGAGTTCCATGCGCTGTGTTTCGCGGCCGATCAGCGCCAGCGTGTTGATGGCGTCGTGGTTGAAGATGTTCGCCATCCAGAGGGCGTGGAAACCGCGCGCTTCAATATCCTTGGCGCGTGCGATCACACCTTCCAGTGTCGCTTCGGCGCGCGAGCCGCCGGACATGATTCCGATACGCATGGTTGTTCTCCCGGGCGCCTGCTGTGCGCCTTTGTTTCGCCGGCTTTCGGCGTGTTGTTGTGTTGTGGTTTGTGCGGGCCCTGCGCCGCGTCCATGGTTTCGCCGGGGCGGGCCGGCCTTCGCCGCAGTGCGGGGCCGGGCGCTCCGTGGTGTTTCCGGCGCGGTCGCGTCGGCCCAGGACACCCATGCCGTGGAAAGCATCGCACGGCGAAGGCCAAGCCTACCGCAGACTGGCGGCGCGTGGGGCGCCCGTCCAGCATGTATTTG
>CAZJXU010000308.1:0-3024 GCA_964550095.1 uncultured Spirochaetales bacterium
TTTGAACGGCGGCGTGATTCGGGACGGCGACGGCAATGCATTGACCGGCAATGTCCAGGCCGCGAGTTTCGCCACCCAGCGTGTGGAGAATAACCCGCCTCCCGTGCTCGCGGCGCCGACGGTCATGCAGAACCCCGCGAGCCCGCACGACAGCCTGCTGGTGCGCTGGACGGCGCCGACGGTTACGCCGCCCGTGGATCGCTATGTCGTCGCCTGGTCTGCGGGGGCCGTGGACCTTAATGGCGCTCCGGTCGCGAGCGCCCAGGGCTCGCTGCGTGTGGACGCCCCCGCGACCTCCACCACGCTCACCAACCTGCTGCCCCATACCAGCTTTGACGTCAGGGTGAGTGCCGAAAACGCGGTGGCGCTAGCAATGCCTTCCCCCATTGGCAGCGCCACCACCGCCAACCGCGCGCCGCGTTTCAGCGAGGGCGCATCCGCCACCCGCAGCTTTGCCGAGAACACCGCAGGGGGAGTCCCCATCGGCACCCCGGTGGGCGCCGTTGACGCGGACGGGGATGACCTCTCGTACCGCTTCGCGGACAGCGGCAGCTACGCCCACTTCGGCATCGAGCGGAGAAGCGGGCAACTGCGAACGCAAAGCGGCGTTGTTTACGACTACGAAGAGCGGGATATGTACAGCGTGGATGTCATCGCTGCAGACGAATACGGTGGCAGCGCCGAAATCACCGTGACCATATCGCTGACGGATGTGTTCGAGCTCCCGATTCAGCAGGAACAACCACCGGTTCCGCAGCCCACCAATCCGCAGCCTGATCCCACCAGCCCTTCCGACATGGGTCCGCCGGGATCGAGTTACACGGTGAGCGATGAGGAGCAGAGGCTTCGGGAGTTCTACGAGAATTCACCGGAATACGGTGTGCGCTATCAGCGAGAAGTACTACCGGGATCGAGGGTTTATGTTCCTGCTACCGACACGCATCTGGCGCGCATCAACGCCTCTTCCGCGTACGCACGTGGCGCCACCGGCCTGGGCGAAACCATACTGGTGATCGACAGCGGCATTAATGAAAACCACCGGGAGTTTGCAAGAGAGTGCGACAGTAATATTCCTGAGACATGCAAAGTAACAGCCGAGGCGCTGTACCCGGAGAATCCATACAGACCCTCCGGTGATGCGCTTAATCACGGAAGCGCCGTGGCGGGCCTGGCGGCGGCAAACCGGGACGGTGGATCGGGTCTCAACATGCACGGCGTGGCCTTCGATGCGCGCATCCATTTCGGGTACCTGCCGCTCGGAACGGGAGACGATACCTATCGACCCACGCCGATTGGTGGCGGGGATCCTTCGAATCCGGATGATGGCGCCGAAGAGGCGGATGCCGCACGTGCAGATCGGTTCGACCGCATCATCCGAATGGCGGAAAGGGCAGGCACCAACGTCATCAACCTGAGCTTCGGCCTTCCGGGAATCATTTCCGGGTACGATCCGCAGGATATCCGCGAGTTTTTCCCGCTCACCGCGGCGGCGCTGGCCCAGGCGAGTACCGCACGCGACGACCGGAAAATACTGGTGTGGGCGGCGGGTAACCCGGGCGATGGGAGGACGCTACCGAACGGCGATCCTGCACCTGTCGATGATCCGGAACTCTGGCCGGGTCTGCCTTACGTGTTCACCGAGCTCCAGGGACACAGCCTGGCGGTGGTCGCCCTCGACCAGGATGGAAGCATTGCATCCTACTCCGCCCGCTGCGGGGTCGCCAAGGCCTTCTGCCTGGCCGCGCCCGGAAGCGATTTGGTGGTTCCCCTGGGAAGTACCGACGACATTTACCGCGCAGGTGGTGGAACATCCTATGCGGCGCCCCTGGTGAGCGGCGCTTTGGCCGTGATGGGCCAGCACTTCCGCGGGCAACTCGGCAACACTGAGATGGTGGCGCGCGTGCTGGACACCGCAAACAAAAACGGAATCTATGCCGATGCCGACATTTACGGCCAGGGCCTGCTCGACCTCGACACAGCCACCCGGCCCATCGGCCAGGTGAGCATGGCGATGGGCGCGCAGGTCGGCGGCCCCGCGTTCCCCTTCGACGGCAGCGCGCTGGGCAGTCTCGGGCCCGCCGCGGGCGACGCCATAGCGAGAGCGCTAACAGGCCGCGAGTTCGCCGTGCTGGACGAACTGGGCGCGCCATTCTTTCTGGACGCGGGCGTGCTGGCGCATGGCGCCGCCGCGCGGCCCGGCGGGAGCGGCGCCGGCGGCGATTTGCTGCGTGCCGTACGGCGCAGCGCCCGCAGCCTCGAACTTTCCTGGCAGGGCTTCGGCGGCGGCGCGCTCGGTTTCAGCCTGGCCGAAAGGCGCATGGTCCGCGGCTTTGGTGAAGTGGAAGAACTGCTGGTGCGTTTCGGCGGCGGAAGTAGCGTTCGTGGCGTATCCGGCGCATCTACCGACAGTCACGGATTGGCCGGCGGCCACGGCGCGTTCGGCGCCGGCACCGGCCACGGCCTGGCTGGCGGCGGCGACCGTGGCGACGCGACCGGTCGCAGTCCTTTGGCAGGCGGCCTCGCTGCCGCATCCGCCGACCGCAGCGGTGCGGCCTCCGAAAGTTTCTTCCTGCTGCACGGCCACCCGGGGCGGCTCTTCGGCCTCTACTCCGTCGATGATGGGCTCGCCCGCAATTTTGAAGCAGAGCCCTTTCACGCCGCGCCCTACCTTTCGTTCATCGGCAGCGGCGCCGGCCTGGGCGGCGTTACCCGGCTTGCGGGCATTGATGCGGCCGACCCGCTCGCAGGCGCGCGCCTTGCTTACGGCGTCTTCCGGGGCAGGCCGCGCTTTGCGGGCTTCGCCGAAACCGAAGGTGCGGAAAACCTCGGGGCCGTGATGGAGCTTTCCCTGCTTGACCGGCGCGGCGCCGGCGCGCTCTCATTCCAGGTGGGCGCGCTCGAAGAGGCCGAAGGCTTCATGGGCGCTTCGCCGCGCGGGGCGCTCGGCCGGGCCCGCAGCAGCACCCTGTTCGGCGGCTTTGCCGCGCAGCTCCCGCTCGGGCGCAGGATGCAGGGCGAGCCCGC
>CAZJXU010000309.1:0-3199 GCA_964550095.1 uncultured Spirochaetales bacterium
CCCCTCGATTAATCCAATTCGGAATTTCAATCTCATGAGCGATACCTCCATACCCGTGGTTGACCACGCGCCGAAGAACGAACACTTTTTGCGGGATGTCCTGCAGGGCCTGCGCGCCGGCAGCAAGGAGCTCCCCTGCAAGTACCTGTACGATGAAAAGGGCTCGGCCCTCTACGATCGCATCTGCGAGCTGCCCGAGTACTATCCCGCGCGCGCCGAGTTCGAAATCATGGAAGACGCGGCCGGAGAAATGGCGGACGCGCTCGGCGAAAACCTGATGCTGGTGGAATACGGCAGCGGCAGCAGCCTGAAAACCCGCCTGCTGCTCGACGTGCTGAAAGCGCCGGCCGCCTACGTGCCGGTTGACATTTCAGGCGAGCACCTGCGCCGCTCCGTCGCCGAGCTGGCCGCCGAGTACCCGCAGATCGAAATGCTCCCGGTCTGCGCCGACTTCACCAAGCGCTTTGCGCTGCCGGATTCGACGCGCCGGCCCGCGCGCAACGCCGTGTACTTCCCCGGCTCCACCATCGGCAACCTGGACAAGGCGCAGGCTGCAGCGCTGCTTTCGGGCGCGGCAGAGCGCTGCGGTCCGGGCGGCGTGTTGCTGATCGGCGTGGACCTGGTCAAAGACAGAGAAACCCTGGTGCGCGCCTACGACGACAGCGCGGGCGTCACCGCGGCCTTCAACCTGAACCTGCTGATCCGCATAAACTGCGAGCTCGGGGCGAACTTCGATGTGGAGCGCTTTCAGCACCGCGCCGTGTGGGTGGAAAGCTGCAACCGCATCGAAATGCACCTGGTCAGCGAAGTCGAGCAGTCGGTGCGCGTGGGCGGCGAGTCCATCCACTTTAAAGAGGGCGAAACCATCTGCACCGAACACGCGCACAAGTACACCTTTGAAAGCTTCGAGAAGCTCGCGGCGCATGCGGGCTTCACGGTCGAGCGCGTGTGGACCGACAAGGAAAAGCTGTTCAGCGTGCAGTTGCTGCGGGCCGGCGGCTGAGGCTTCGTTGCCGCTGTACTTCGCCTACGGCTCCAACCTGCACAGCCCCAGGCTGGTTGAACGCGTCGGGCAGGTTAAACACGAAGGCGCAGCCAGGCTGGCCGATCATCGCCTCAGCTTTCGCAAGCGCGGACGGGACGGCTCGGGCAAGGCCTGCTTCGAGGCGGCCCCGGGCGAAAGCCTGTGGGGCGCGCTGTATCGCCTTTCCACGGACCAGTTTGCATTGCTCGACGGTTTCGAGCCCGGCTATCGACGCATTCCGGTGTCGCTGACGAATGCGCGGGGCGAGGCGCTGAGCGCCGAGACCTACCTGGCCGAAGCATTCACCGATGATCCGACGCCTTACGACTGGTACCTGGCGCTGATGATCGAGGGCGCGCGCGAGCACGGGCTGCCGAAGCCCTGGTGCGCCCACCTGGCGCGCTTTCCTTCCAGGCCGGGGCCGGCGCCGAGCCGGGGAACGCTCGATGCGCCGGCCCCGCGCGCAGGCGGCGGTTGAAAGGTCTCCTCCCCTGCCGGGTACCGGGCTCGCCCGCGGCGCCTGGCGCCAAACTCGGCCCATCGCGCACGCTCGTTGTACGATTCCCTACTTGAGAAACTCCACCGCGGGCGCTTTGCACTACACTCGGCCGCTCGCCCATACATGTCACACAGATGTCACACAGGAGAATGCCCCTTGAGCTGGAAAGAAGAAGTCGAGGGTATCGAGCAGCGCCGCCGACTGGCTCTGGAACAAGGCGGCCCCGAGGCCGTGGCGCGTCAGCACGAACAGGGCAGGCTGAGCGTGCGGGAGCGCATCGACGCGCTGATCGATCCGGGCAGTTTCCGGGAACAGGGGCGGCTGGTCGGCCACTCGGAAAGTGACGAGGCGGGTCGGCTTGCATCCTTTACGCCCGCCAACTACGTCCTCGGTCTCGCGCAAATAGACGCGCGGCCCTGCGTGGTCGGCGGCGAAGACTTCACCTTGCGGGGCGGCTCGCCTTCGCCTGCCGGCCTGCGCAAGAGCGTGTATGCCGAGAGCCTGGCGCTGAAGTACCGGCTGCCCCTGGTGCGGCTTCTGGAAGGGGGAGGCGGCAGCGTCACCGGCAGCGCCGGCAAGGGCGCGCCGCGCACCCTGGAGGGTGCAGTGTTCTCAGCGCCGCGCTTTCATTCCATCATGCAGGTGATGGGCACGGCGCCGGTGGTTTCCGCCGCACTCGGCCCGGTGGCCGGGTTCCCTGCCGCGCGGCTGGCTGCATCGCACTTTTCGGTGATGACAAGGCACAGCGCCCAGGTGATGATCGGCGGGCCGCAGCTCGTGCGCCGCGCAACGAATGAAGAACTCGACAAGGACGCACTGGGCGGCGCCGCGGTGCACGGCAAGAGCGGCGTGGTGGACAACATCGCCGAAGACGAGGCCGACGCCTTCGCGCAATTGCGCCGCTTCCTCTCTTACCTGCCCACGAACGTATGGCGCACGCCTCCCGTGCAGGCCTGCGACGACCCGGCGTCGCGCCGGGAGGAAGCGCTGCTCGACATCATCCCGCGCGACCGCCGCAAAATTTACGACGCGCGCGCGCTGGCGGCGTGCGTACTCGATGCCGGTTCGCTTTTCGAAATCGCCACGGGCTACGGGCGCTCGCAGATCACCATGCTGGCCCGGCTCGGCGGCAGGCCGGTGGGAGTCTGGGCGAACGATCCGCGCTTTTACGCGGGCGCGATGGGCGCCGAGGCCGCGCAGAAGGTGCGCCGCTTTGTCGATTTGTGCGACACCTTTCACCTGCCGATGATCTGCTTTGTAGATGAGCCCGGCTTCATGATCGGCGCGGAGGCGGAGCGCAGCGGAACCATCCGCTACGGCGCCGCGGCCATCTTCGCCATGCAGCAGGCGCAAACGCCCGTGGCCTCGGTGATCGTGCGCAAGGCCTACGGCGTTGCGGCGGCGGCGCACTTCGGGCCCGGGGGCTTCGTGCTGGCCTGGCCTTCCGCCGAGAGCGGCGCCCTGCCGCTGGAGGGCGGCGTCGCGGTGGCGTTCCGACGGGAAATCGAAGCGGCTCCCGACCCGGCCCGCCTGCGCGAAGAGCTGGAAGAACGCATGGCGAAGCGCAGGAACCCCTACACGCGCGCCGAGAATTTCAGCGTTCACGACCTGATCGACCCGCGCGAAACCCGCCCGGCGCTCGCCGAGTGGCTGGAACTCTCGTGGCCCCTGCTGGA
>CAZJXU010000310.1:0-6846 GCA_964550095.1 uncultured Spirochaetales bacterium
CAGGTGGAACAGGACGCGCCCTTCGTGCGCCATGCCGACTTCGCCGTGCTGCTGCCGGGCGAGGGGGTGGCGGCCTACCTCGACCACGACGCGCTGATCCAGGCGGTGCGCGCGGCGGGCGCCGATGCGGTCTGGCCCGGCTGGGGTTTCGTCGCCGAAGACCCGGCCTTTGTGCAGCGCCTCTCCGAAGCGGGCATCGTCTTTCTCGGCCCTTCGGCGCAGGCGATGCGCGCGCTCGGCGACAAAATAGGCTCCAAGCTGCTGGCCGAAGCGGCGGAGGTTCCGGTGACGCCCTGGAGCGGCGAGGTGGTGGAAGACGAAGCCGCCGCCGCGCGCTGCGCAAAAGAGATAGGCTTTCCGCTGGTGGTGAAGGCGTCGGCGGGCGTCGGCGGGCGCGGCATTCGCGTGGTGGAAAAATCCGGCGAGCTGGCCGAGGCCTTTCGTTCCGCTGCATCCGAAGCCCGCTCTGCATTCGGCGACGGACGGCTTTTCATCGAACAGAAGGTGGAAGGCGGTCGCCACATCGAAGTGCAGATCGTCGCCGACGCGCACGGCAACGTGCACGCGGTTGGCTCGCGCGACTGCTCCGTGCAACGGCGCCACCAGAAGGTACTGGAGGAAGGGCCGCCGCCGGGCTTGCCCGCCGGGCAACTGGACGCCATGAAACAGGCCGCGGTCTCCATCGCCGAGCGGGCCGGCTACACGGGCGTCGGCACCGTGGAGTTCCTGGTCGCCCGCGGCGACTACTACTTCCTGGAAATGAATCCCCGGCTGCAGGTCGAGCACGGCATCACGGAAATGCTGACCGGACTCGACCTGGTGCAACTGCAAATCCGGGTGGCGCGCGGCGAGAGCCTGGCGGGGCTTTCCGCAAACGAAAGCGGGCACGCCATGGAAGCGCGCGTGTGCGCGGAAGATCCGGACCAGGGCTTCCTGCCGGCCCCGGGCCGCATCGCGCGCTTCGACCCCGCACTCGGGCCGCGCATTCGCGTGGACACCGGCGTGGCCTCCGGCAGCGTCGTGCCCGCCGCCTTCGATTCACTGATCGCCAAGGTGATCGCAGGCGGGCGCAGCCGCGAAGAGGCGCGTGCACGCCTGGCAGCCGCGCTGCACGACTTCGACCTGGTGATAGAAGGGGGCGCGTCCAACAAGGGCTACCTGGGCGAAATCCTGGGCCACCCGGATTTCCGGCGCGGCGGCGTGTCCACCACCTGGCTCGACGGCGTGTTCGCTGCGTGCGACGCAGCAGCGACGGCGAACTTCGCCGCGCCTGCGCTGCTGGCCGCCGCGATTCTCGTCTATCAGCGCAATCGCAAAATCGCGCAGCTCAACTTCTTTGCCGACGCTTCCAGCATCTCCCGCGTGCCCGCCGGCTCGGGTCAGGAAGTGGAACTCTCCTTCGCGGGCGAGCAGTACGAGATGCGCGTTTATGCGCTCGGCTCCTGGCGCTACCGGGTGTACCTGGACGGCCAGGCTGCCACCGCCACCTTGCGCGAAGAAAGCGAACACACAGCGCGCTTGCAGATGCAGGGGCAGGTGCTGCGCGTGCTCTACGACATCGACGATGCCGGCCTGCGCGTGGAAGTGGAGGGCGCCGCGTATGCCTTTTCTTCCAGCAGCGCGGGCAAGGTGCGCGCCGGCGCGCCCGCCATGATCGTCGCGCTGCAGGTGCAGGTCGGGGACAGCGTCGAAGCGGGCCAGGCGCTCGGCGTACTCGAAGCGATGAAGATGGAGGTGGGCTTCGAGGCGCCGGTGCCCGGCGTGGTCAGCGAAATCTGCGTGAGCCCGGGCGAGCAGGTGGCTGCGGGCGACGTGATCCTGGTCATAGAGCCAAAGAGCGACGAAAAGTCGAAGTCGCGCGCGCGGCGTGTCGCCTTCGACGACGACGACGACCCGCTGGCCCCCCTGTTCGGCGCTTCGTCTTTTTTGGGCAGCGCACTTCGCCGCGTCATGGAGGGCCACCCGGATCTCGCGGTGGCGGAAAAGCTGGCGCCTGCGCAGCGCCGCGCTGCACTCGATGCAGTGCGCGAAGAAACCCGTCGCGTGTTGCTGGGCTACGACGTGAACCCGGAGCGCGCCGACAGGCTGGCCGACTTCATGGAAGCGCCGCTCGCGGAAGGCATGAGCGCCGAGTTCTGCAGCGAGCTGGCCGAATTGCGCGCCGAGCTGGTTATGCTCGCCGACACCGCGCGGCTCTTCATCCGTGCGCCCAGCGCATCGCTCTCCGGAGACCGGGGCCCCTCCAACGAAGCGCGCCTGCGCATGTACGTGCGCCGCATGCACGCCGCCGGCGCGGGCATCGACGAAGACTACCTGGACCTGGTGCGCACCGCCCTTTCCCATTACGGCATCCAGGACCTGTCGCCCGGCGCCGCGCTGGAGCGTGCGGTGATGCGTCTTTTGGCTTCGCAAAACCGGCCGGAATACCAGGGGCGTCTGGCGCTGGCCATGGTGCGTCGCCTGGCGGCGCTGGCCGAACTCGGCACGCCGCTCGCACACGACACCGGGCTGGAGCGCGCCCTCGAACAGATTTCCGGCATGCGCGGCCTGCTCTCCAACGCCGTGGCCGATGCTGCAGTCGATGCGCGCTACGAAATCTTCCAGCGCCCGGGCATCGAAGCCCAGGCCGAGCGCATCACCCACGAGGTGAAGACCTGGCTGGATGCGGCCGAGGTGTCGATTACGCCGCCGCCCGCGCCGGTACTGGCCGGCCTGGCCGGAGCGCGCCGCAGCGTCTTCGACCGCGTGGGCGCCTGGCTGGCCGAAGACGACCCGCAGCGCCGCGCCATTTCCCTGGCCGCGCACCTGTGGCGGCTGTATGCCCCCAAGGCGCCTTTGATGTGGGAAACGCTGCGCGAGGCGGCGCCCTGCCTGTTGCGCTTCGAGTTTGCCGAAGGGCGCACGGTGCTGGGCGCCGCCTGCGCCGAAGCCGACCTGGCCCGGGCGCTCGACCTGCTGTGCGGCATCGTTGCGCCGGACGGCGCGGACGGCGCCGGTGCAGATGACGGATCGAATGCCGCCGCCACCGACGGTGACGCCGACGTTGCCGGTGGCGCCAACGCCGCATCCGCCGCCACCGACGGTGACGCCGGTGTTGCCGATGCCGCCACGAACAGCGCCGACGTCACCAAACAGACCCCGTCCGCTTTCGAACTCTTCGTGCCGAACCCCGGGAAAGACGCGCAGCAACTGGCCGAAGAAGTCGGCGCGCTGCTTTCGGCCGTGCCCGCCGAACGGCGCCCCGCACGGGTGACGCTCAACCTGGTGTGCCGCGAAGAAGACGACGACATCCACCTGACACTGCGTCCCGCGGAAAGCTTTGAGGGCGTCGTCCTCGACACCGCCCTGCACGGGCTGCACCCGGAAGCGGCGCGCCGCGTTGATCTCGCGCGCCTTGCAAAGTTTTCTTTGGAGCGGCAGGCCGCCCCCGAAGGCCTTTACTGTTTTTACGCGCGCGCACGCGACGAGGCGGCGGACGAGCGCATCTTCGTGCTGGGCGACATGCGCAGCCGCTCACCCGACGCGGGCCGCGAGGCGGACTTTCACATCGACGCCTTCGAGCACCTCTTCTACGAAGCCACCCGCGTGCTGCGCGGCGTGCTGAGCGCGCGCGACCCGGGGCGCCGCCTGCAGTGGAATCGCATCGCGCTGTACGTCGCGCCGGAGATCTTCCTCGACCAGAAAACCACCGAGAGCCTGGCGCAGCGCCTGGCCCCCGCCACGCGCCACCTCGGCCTGGAAAAGGTGCTGGTGCGTTTGAAGATTCTCGACCGCGCCAGGCCCGAGCAGGCGGGAGACGAAACCGAAATCGTCTTCCAGACCATCACCGGCATGCACATGACGATCCTGCTCCGCACGCCGCAACGCCGCCCGCTCGAGCCGCACAGCGCCTACGAGAGCAAGGTGGTGGCTGCTCGTCGTCGGCGCGTCTTCTACCCCTACGAAATCATCCGCACGCTCACCGGTTCCAGCGGCGCCGGCGGCGCGGCGGTGGAGCGGGAGCTGCCGACCGGTCGCTTCGTCGAGTACGACCTGGACCCCGAAGCCGAAACGCCGCGCGCAGTGAAGGTGGAAGGCCGGCCGTACGGAGAAAACCGGGCAGGCGTGGTGTTCGGTTTGATTTCCACACCGACGGAAAAGGTGCCCGAGGGCATGGAGCGGGTGCTGGTGCTTTCCGACCCGACGCGCGGCATGGGCGCGCTGGCCGCGCCCGAGTGCGACCGGGTGACTGCAGCGCTGGACCTGGCCGAAGCGCGCGGCATCCCGCTGGAATGGGTGCCGGTGTCTTCGGGCGCGCGCATCGCCATGGACAGCGGCACGGAAAATCTGGACGCCACCGCGCGCGTGGTGCGTCGCATCATCGAGTTCACGCAGGCAGGCGGCGTGATTCACCTGGTCGTGTCGGGCGTCAACGTCGGCGCACAGAGTTACTGGAATGCGCTGGCCACCATGAACATGAACGCACGCGGCGTGCTGATCATGACCCAGAATGCATCGATGGTGCTGACCGGGCGCGCCGCCCTGCTGGCCTCGGGCTCGGTGGCGGCTGAATCGGAAGCCGCCATCGGCGGCTACGAGCGCGTGATGGGACCGAACGGAGAAGCGCAGTACTACGCCGACAGCCTGATCGACGCGTTTCACATTCTTTACGAGCACTACCGCTACACCTACGTGGTTCCCGGCGAGGCGGGGCCGAGGAAGGCCGTAACCAGCGACACGGCGCAGCGCAAGGTGCTTTCCGAAGCCGCCGCGCCGGAAGACGAGTTCGAAACCATCGGCGACATATTTTCGAAAAAGCAGAACCCCGAACGCAAGCGTCCCTTCGGCATGCGCGCGGTGATGAAGGCGCTGATCGACCGGGACGGCGGCGCGCTGGAACGCTGGGAGAACTGGGTGGGCGCGCAGACCGCGATCGTGTGGGACGCCCACCTGGGCGGCAGCCCTGTTTGCCTGGTCGGCATGGAGAGCCGCAACCTGACGCGCGACGGCTACCGCCCGCACGACGGGCCCGACACCTGGAACGGCGGCACGCTCTTTCCGCAGTCTTCCAAGAAGGTGGCGCGTGCGCTCAACGCGGCGAGCGGCAACCGCCCCGTGGTGATCCTCGCCAACCTCTCGGGCTTCGACGGCTCGCCCGAGTCCATGCGCAAACTGCAGCTCGAATACGGCGCGGAAATCGCGCGCGCGGTGGTCAACTTCAAGGGCCCGCTGCTCTTCCTGGTGGTCTCGCGTTATCACGGCGGCGCCTACGTGGTGTTCTCCCGGGAGCTCAACTCCGGCTTGCGCGTCGCAGCGCTGGAGGGCTCCTTCGCCTCCGTGATAGGCGGCGGGCCGGCTGCAACCGTGGTGTTCACCCGGGAAGTCAAGTCGCGCACCGAGCGCGACCCCAGGGTGCAGGCGCACGCGGTAGGCTTTTCCGCCACGCTGGCAGAGCGCCAGGCCTACGAGCGCGTGGTGGCCGAAGTGGAACTGGAAAAGCAGGCGGAGGTGGCTGCGGAGTTCGATTCGATTCACTCGGTCGAGCGCGCGCTCGAAGTCGGCTCGCTGGAAGAAATCGTGAGCCCGAAGGGGCTGCGCGCCTGGCTGATCGCCACGCTCGAAGCGCAGCAGGGCTGAGGCGGGAGGAAAGGTGGTAAAGCGCATCAAGAAAAAGCTCGGCGACCGTTTGCGCCGCAGCGCCGCGCCCCGGCTCTCGCCGGGCGAAGCGGACATGATGCGTGCGGTGGGCGCGCTGGCCGGTGAAATCCTGGACCGGGTGGCGGAGCTGGTGCGTCCGGGAGTCAGCACCGGTGCCATCGACCGCATGGTGGACGAACTGACCCGCGCCCGGGGCGCCCGCTCTGCGCCCTACGGCTACCGGGGCCACGGCGACGTGCCCTTTCCCGGCCACTGCTGCACATCCATCAACGACGTGGTGTGCCACGGCATTCCCGACGACGACTGCGTGCTGCGCGACGGCGACATTGTGAACGTGGATGTAACGCCCATACTGGACGGCTTCCACGGCGACAGCTCGCGCACCTTCCTGGTGGGGGAGGATGTTTCGCCCCGGGCGAAGCGCCTGGTGGCGGACACCCGCCGCGCGTTGTGGCGCGGCATCGGCGTGGTGCGTCCGGGCGCGCGCGTCGGCGACATCGGGCACGCCGTGCAGAGCTTCGCCGAGGGGCAGGGCTACAGCGTGGTGCGCCAGTTCACCGGGCACGGCGTGGGCCGCCTGTTTCACACCCCGCCCACCATCTTTCACTTCGGCGCGCCCGGCAGGGGGGCCAGGCTTTCGCCTGGCATGACCTTCACCATCGAACCGATGATCAACATCGGGCACTGGCAGACGGAAATTCGCGAAGACGGCTGGACTGCAGTCACCGCGGACGGCTCGCTTTCCGCGCAGTGGGAGCACACCTTGCTGGTGACAGAACAGGGCGTCGAAGTGCTGACGCTCGGCAAGGACGAGGTACCGCCCGAGCCGCTTTGAGACGCGGACCGGTTTTAGACGCCGGCTGTTGCAAGCAGCATCGCCCGGTTCGCTTTCGGGCGCGTCCCGTTTTTGGGAGCCGGTGTCGTTGCAAGCGCCGCCGGTGCTGTCGTCACTTCCGTCCGCCGCCGCCGACCGGTCACAACTTTTGATGAGTCATCCGCCGGACCCGTTTTGAAGCGCGATCCGTTCAGCCTTCGCGCACCAGCTCGAGCAGGCGCCCCACGCCTTCGAGCAGCTCCCCTTCCTCGATGTTCAAAGCAGGAAACAGGCGCAGCGTGCCGCTGCCCGTCACGTTAACCAGGATGCCGGCCTCTTGCAGCGCGCGTGTCGGCAGCGCCAGGGCGCGCTCCACATCGCGCAGCGCCAGCCCC
>CAZJXU010000311.1:0-2818 GCA_964550095.1 uncultured Spirochaetales bacterium
CCTCGGCGCCCGAGGTGCTGGTGGAGCAGGTGGTGGCGAAGCTGCGCGCCCTGGGCGGCGAGAACTGCGTATTGCAGGAACAGCCGGGCGCGGCGGAAGGCGTGGCCTTTCAACTGCCCGCAGAACTGCGCGGCTGACTTGCCAACGGACGTGGTCGCTCACGAACGCTCTGCGACGGAGGTCGATGGTACGGCAGGCCGCAGCGGGCTGCCCCGTTCGTTGGTTCGTTGGCAAGTCACCCCGGGAAGCGCCCATCCAATTCTTGCGGCACGGTGGCTGCGTTTCAGCGCTCGCTCGCGAACGCTCGGCGTCAGGTCCGGCCCAAGTCCGCACCCAAGCCCGATCTGCAAGACATTTCATCAAAATCCGCTACCCTGTAAGCAATGCCCGGCAACCGCGAGAATTCCTACGAGAGTAACGCGGCCCTCCTGCCGGGCGAACGGGGCGAAGCAGGCGAAGGGGGCGAACAGGACGAAGCGGGCGAAGACGCCGAACTGCAAGAACTCGGCGACCCGGAGGGTGCACCCGGCGGCCCGACCGCCACGCTGGCCGCGGGCGCCGCCCTCCCCCCGCTGCGGCGCGGACGCAGCGCGGAAATTCTGCAGCTCGCCTGGCCTGCCATGCTCTCCATGACCATGGTCGCCGCGGCCGGCCTGCTCGACGTCGGCATGGTCGGCCGCCTGGGCGCCGAAGCGCAGGCCGCGGTCGGCATCGCGCAACAGCTCTTTGCAATCGCGCAGTCCGCCCTGTTCGCGCTCTCCTTTGCCGCGGTGGCGCTGATGTCGCGCGCCATCGGCGCCGGCAGGCCGGCCAATGCGCGCAGCGTGCTGGCCGCCTCGCTGGTGCTGGCGCTGGGCGTGGCCGCCCTGCTCTTCGCCCTGCTCGGCGCGAACCCCGGCGCGCTCTTCACCTGGCTCGGCGCCGATGCAAAAGTGGCGCAGCTCGGCGTGCCCTACATGCGGCTGGTGATGGCTTCCAACCTGATGACCGCCTGCGCGCTGATGCTGGAAAGCGGCATGCGCGCCGACAAGGACACCCTGACCCCGATGCTCGTGATGCTGGCGCTGACCATCGCCAAGGTGGCGCTGAACGGCGTCTTCATCTTCGGCTGGCTGGGCGGCCCCGAACTCGGCGTCAGCGGCGCCGGCCTGGCCACGGTGCTCTCGCAGGGTCTCGCGCTGTGCATCTTCATCGCCATCAGCCTGGCCCGGAACAAAGAGGCGCCCTGCGCGCTGCGCCCGGCGGACTTTCGCAATGCACGGGCTTACCTGGCGCCGCTGCTCCGGGTCGCCGTGCCGGGCGTGGTCGAGCGGCTGGCCATCAACCTGGCCATCATCCTCTACTTCAAGCTGCTGGGTGCCTACGGCACCGAGGTCATCGCGGCCTACACCATCGGCGTGCGCGTGCTGGCCTTTAGCTGGATACCGGGCACCGGCTATTCGCAGGCGGTGGCCACTTCGGTCGGCCAGGCGCTGGGCGCCCAGGACAAAGTGGGCGCCCGGCGGGCGGGACGCCGGGCGGCCTTGCTGGCGCTGGTAACGGCGCTGGTGATGGGCGGCGCCGGCATCGCCTTCCGGGAAACGCTGGCCTCGGTTTTCACGGTGGATGCACTGACGGCCCAGGTGCTGATCCCCTTCATGCTCTTTCTCTCGATTGCGCAGCCCTTCATACAACTGCACTTCACGCTGGCGGGCGCCTTTCGCGGTGCCGGCGACACGGTCACGCCCCTGGTCGCCGCGCTGATCGGCAACTGGCTGCTGCGCGTCCCGCTGGCCTTCGCGGCCTCCTTCTTCGGGGCGGAGCTTACGTGGCTGTGGGCCGCCCTGATCATCGACCACTGCGTGCGCGCCGGCTGGCTCTCGTACCGCTTCTTCCAGGGCGACTGGAGAAATACCAAGCGCGCCGTGATGCAGGGCTGAACGCGGCGGGCGTCACAGATGGGGCCTGCCAGGCTGGAAGGCGCAGGCCGACAAGCCGCCTGGGCGATGGCGGAGGCGGAGGACAGCATCAAGCGGATGGATGCCCTTCGGCTGAAGGACAGGGAAGCTCGGGGATGCGTGAGCGGGACACGGGGGCCTCCCTCCAAGCCCGTTTCTGGTAAGATGCCCCTGAGTGCAGCCCAAGCCCGCACCAAGGAGACCCCTGCATGCTTCGCGCTCCCGTAAAGCCTGAATTGCTTCGCTGGGCGCGCGAGCGGGCCGGCCTTGAGCAAGAGGCATGTACAAACAAGTTCCCGAAGCTATCCGAGTGGGAAAGCGGTAAGCAGCAACCTACCCTGAAACAGGTGGAAGCCTTTGCGCGATCTGTCCATGTTCCGGTCGGCTACCTGTTTCTTTCCCAGCCTCCGGAGGAATCTGTTCCCATCCCCGACTTCCGAACCCTCTCTGGGCGAACTGTCACAAGGCCGAGCCCGGACCTGCTCGACACGATTTATACCTGCCAGGAACGACAAGGCTGGTACCGAGACTTCGCCCAGGTCAACGGCGAATCGGAACTTGCATTTGTCGGCAGCGCTTCGATCAAAACGCCTCCCCGTACCGTCTCGACCGAGATGCGCGACACATTGGACTTCAGCATCGATGCACGTCGCCAGTGCCGAACCTGGGCCGATGCTCTACGGATATTCATCCGACAGGCTGACATGGCGGGTGTGCTCGTCATGGTCAATGGGGTGGTCAACAGCAACACCTATCGCCCCCTCGACCCCGAAGAGTTCCGCGGTTTCGCCTTGTCCGACTCTCTCGCTCCGCTGATCTTCATCAACGGCGCCGACACGAAGGCGGCGCAGATGTTCACGCTTGCCCACGAACTCGCCCAT
>CAZJXU010000312.1:0-1698 GCA_964550095.1 uncultured Spirochaetales bacterium
CCCGGTTGCGCTCGGTGCACCAGGCCAGTGCGGCGCCGTAAGCCAGCGGCGGCAGGCTCACCGCGGGCGGCTGGATGTGCCCGTTGTCGCCCCAGTCCGTAATCAGGTAGCCGCCGGCGCCGTGCGCCATGCCCGCTTCGGCTGCATCCAGCAGGTTGGCGCGTGCATTCGGCAGGCGCCCGACGAAGCTGTTCCAGGTGGATGTTCCGGGGCACACCCAGAAGGGAAAGTCGCACGCTGAGTAGGCGGCGACATGCCCCGCAAAGCCTGCAAGCGCAGCGGCGCTCATGGTCACGCCGAACTCGGCGAAGCGCTCGCGCAATGCTTCGGGAAAGTCCGCTTCGCGCATCGGCGCTTCGTAGTGCCAGGCCAGCGCCACGGTGTTTTGCCGGGGCAGCTCCCGCACGAGCTGCGGGTGATCGCGCAGCACGTCGCCCCAGAACAACACCTCAAAGCCATCTGCATGCAATGCACTCAGCATGCGCTTTAGGTGTTCCAGGTACACCCGCTCGCGTCCGATGCGCTGCACGCGCTCGGCGCTCGCGCCGCGCCCGAGTTCAAAGGGTTCATCAAAGCCGATGTTGATGCGCCGGCTGCCGAGCTGCGCGAGCTGTTCCCTGCACAAAGCCTGCGCGAAGCGCGCGTTGTCTTCGTTCGGCGCCAGCGTGGCAGGCGGCAGCCGCCTGCCCGAGGCGGTGTCAAAGCCCTCCGGGGTTTCCGCACGCGCGCGGTAGGCTCTGTGTTTCAGCCAGCGCCCCGCGTGGCCGAAGCAGTTCTGGTTGGCCGCCAGTTCGATGCCGTGCGCGCGGCAGTGCGCGTCGAGCCCCCGCAAATCCGCAGCGTTCAGCGGCGAGGCGTCTTTCCACACCACCTCGTGGCCGGGGTAGGCGTAGCTGTGCTCTACGTACAGTTGCAGGTGGTTGATGCGCAGCACGGCCAGGCGCTCCACCAGCAGTTCCAGGAAGGCCCGGCTGGGTACACGGTCGCGGCTGATGTCGAGCAGGTAGCCGCGGACCGGGAAGTCCGGCCAGTCTTCGATGTGCAGCGCAGGCAGCCGCGCGCCCGCACGCGCGCCCGCATCTGCGCCTGCGCTGCGCCGCAGTTGCCGCAGCAGTTCCAGGCCGTAGCGGCGCGCGGCGTCGTCGCCGTGGCGCAGCTTCGGCGCCTGGCCGCCGGTATCCAGCGTGAAGCGCTGCGCTCCGAGCTGCGGCGCGTGCTCTGTGAGCGGCAGTGCATCAACCGGCGCGCCTTCGGCATCGACGCGCTCGAGCCGGCGCGGACGCGGCAGCAGCAGGGGCTCTTCCATCTGTACCGCTCCTTCGTCGTTGCAGCGCTGTGTCGCAGTGCTATTTGCGCCGCGTTTACCGACTCTGCGCCGGTTCCAGGCGCGCCGCGCGTTCGCCGCGTGAGCGCACGGAGGAGGCGCAGCGGATCGGGCTGATCATATAAAGCCAGCGTCCGTTACGCAGGTTTGTCGTCGCTGTCACCCGCGAATCATCCGGCGCCTACTCATATAAAGCCTGAGCCCATCACGCGACCGCCGCCGTCCGCGAATCGCCCGGATTCACCGGCATCCACCCGCAGCCTCCAACCGCTACGCCGCCGCCCGCGAATCGCCCGCATCCACCAGCGCCCGCATGCCCTCGGCGATAATCCACAGGTCGCAAATCAGGATCACCGAGCCGGACAGCGCCAGCA
>CAZJXU010000313.1:0-11407 GCA_964550095.1 uncultured Spirochaetales bacterium
CGCCGGGGCCGCTACGCCGAGTTCAACCTGGTGTGGGACCGGGGCACCCGCTACGGCCTGCAATCCGGCCGCCGGGTGGAGAGCGTGCTGGCCTCGCTGCCGCCCCGGGTGCACTGGCCCTACCAGGGAGGCGCCGATGCGGCGCCGGCGGGCGGCCCCGAGGCCGAGCTGGTGGAGAAGTACCTCACGCCCCGGGACTGGGCGGCGACCGAAACCCCCGGCCCGGAGCCGGGCCCGGGCCGGGCCGGCTGACAGCGCCCGGCGGCTTTCTTATCCTTTGCCCCATGCCTGCGCACCCCCTCAAGATCGTTTTGGCCCTGCCGGTGGCGCTGCTGCTGCTGGCCGCCTGGGTGCCGGCAACGCCTGCATTCGGGCAGGCCCTGGAGACACTGCAACGCGCGCCGGAAGCACGGCCCGCCGTGGCCGTTCCGATTTACCAGATAGGAGACCAGGAAATCAGCCCGGGCGCCGCTTTCTTCCTGGAGATCGACGAGGAGCCGGGCGCGGTGGCGGTAACGACGGCGCACGCCCTGGACCTTGCGAAAATCGGCGCCTCCGGAGAGGTGCTGTTCCAGCTCGGCTACAACAAAATACTGGCGGGCGCGAGCAACCGCTTTTACACGCAGCCCGGCACGCCCTACGAAGACAGGCTGGGCCCGATGCGGGACGACTACCTGGTCTATGCGCTCGACCACGAGCTGCTGGTGGCGCGTGCGCTGCGCGCCGACCGGGCGCCCGAGGAAGACCTGGAAGGTCTGCGCGTCACCCTGATCGGCGTTCCCAACCATATCCCCCAGGACCAGGACGATATTTTCGGCAAGGTGATCAGCGCCGACGAGCAGCGCATCGAGGTGCAACTGGATGTGCCCTACGACCTGCGCGGCTGGGGCGGCGCGCCGGTGCTGCGCTACCCGGAAGGCACGGTGATAGGTTTTTTGCAGGCGGCCTGGCCTTACGAAGGCGCCTACCGGCTCGCCGTGTCGCCCATCGGCGGGGTGGTCGATGCGCTGCGCCGGCCGGCCAAGGGCGGACTCGGCATCGACCTCGGCGAATACAGGGAAAGCGGGGCGCAGGAAGACGGCGCGCAGACGGCGAGCCAGGTGTACGGCGGCGAGGACGCGAGCGCCGTGGCGGGCGCCGGCGCGCTGGAAGGCCCCGCCGGGCGGCGCATCGAAGATGTGCCCCTGCTGGGCCGGGCGGGCGCGCTGGTGACCAACCTGGTGCTGGAGATCGAGTACCCGCCGCAGGACAGCTACCTGGGCGACCCGGAGGGCGCCTTCGTGGCGGGCCGCGCCATGGCCCTGCTGGGCGAGTTCAAGCGCTTTGACGTGGTGATGGTGATCGACACCTCCAGTTCGACGGCCCAGATGACCCAGGTGGACCTGGACGGCGACGGCGTGGTCGGCGAGAGCCGCTTCGGCGGACTGTTCGGTTACACCGATTCGGGCGACTCGATCCTGGCCGCGGAGCTGGCGGCGGCGCGCAAGGTGCTCTCGCGTCTGGACCCGCGCAGCACGCGGGTGGGCGTGGTTTCCTTCTCCGGCGAGCCGCCGCGCGAAGACGGCACGATACGCAGCGGCATCGGCTACCCGCGCGACGACGCGAAGACCGAGCAGGCGCTGACCGACGATTACGAACTGGTGGAAAAGGCGCTGCAGCGCATCTGGCGCCGCCGCGCCTCGGGCATGACCAACATGACCGAAGGACTGCGCGTGGCGATTCGCGAATTGCGCGGCTTCCAGGGCGCCTTTTCCCGGCCCGACCCCGAAAGCGACAAGGTCGTCATGTTCTTCACCGACGGCACGCCCACCCTTCCCTTCCACGGCAGCATCAACAACAACGTGCGCTCGGTGATGCGCACCGCGGGCCAGGCGCTGCGCGCGGACATTCGCGTTCACACCTTCGCCATCGGCCCCGAGGCGCTGCAGCGCCCGACGGCCGCGGTGGAGATGGCGCGCATCACGGGGGGGCTGTTCACGCCGGTGCGGCGCCCCGGCGACCTGGTCTCCATCGTGGAGAACGTGAGCTTCGCCAACATCGAGAGCCTGGAGGTCAGCAACGCCACACTGGGCGAGCCGGCCTTCGCCGTCTCCAGCGCGGCCGACGGTTCTTTTGCGGCGCTGACGCCGCTGACCACCGGGCCCAACATCCTCCGGGTGCGCGTCAAGGCGGACGACGGCAACGAACTGGTCAGGGAAGTGCGGGTGAACTACGCGCCGGGCCTGCCCAGCCCCACCCTTTCCCGGGAGCTGATGGCCAAGCGCAATCGCCTGCTGGAAGAGCGGCTGATCGCCCTGCGGCGCGAGCGCGTCGAGGCCGAGCGCAAGCGGGCGGAAGAGGTGCGCCGCGAGCTGGCCATCGAAATCGAAAGGGAGCGCGCCAAGGCCGAGGCCACCGCGGAGAGTCGCAGGCTGGAGATCGGCATCGAAGAGGTCCCCGAGCAGGAGGCCGCAGGGGACGAAGGCGGCCAGTAAGGGGGCCCCGCCTGGTGGACGGCGCGCCTCACACGGACAGGCCGCCCCGGCGTTCAGCAGCGATTCATGGGCGAGCGTGCGCCTGCCGCCACGCGCGCCGTGCGAACGGGGGCCGCCGTCGTGACGCGTCCCGCGCGAACAGAGGCCGCCTTGGTGTGTTCAGCAGCGCTTCAGGGGCGCACTTCGTAGAAGGCGTTGACCGGATGCTCGATCGGCAGCCTGCGAAAGCGCGTGAAGCCGGCTTCGGCCGTCATCTCCCGGGCCAGCGCTTCGTGAAAGCCCAGGGTGCCGAGGCCTGCGCCGCCCGGCTCCGAGAGCGCCGACGACATGCAGGTGAGCACCGAAAAGCCGTACATCATCGACGCCATCGGGTTTTCGCCGAGGTTCTCTTCGAAGCTGGCGTAGCTCTTGATGTCCGCAATCCACCACACGCCGTCATCGGCAATGGCGCGCCGTATCGCCTTCATCATGCGCGCGGGATGCGCCATGTCGTGCAGGCAGTCGAAGCTGAGCACGGCGCTGAAGCGGCCGTCCTCGGGCAGGGGCTCCTCTTCGACGTGGTGAAAGAAGAGGTTGTCAAGGCCCGCCTCGGCGCGGTTCTGCTCGGCGCGCGTGAGAGCGTGGCGTGAGAGTTCGTAACCGTGAAAGCGGCTTTCCGGAAAAGCGCGGGCCAGCTCGACCAGGGCCGCGCCGGCGCCGCAGCCCACGTCTGCGACCTGCACGCCCGCGGCCAGGGCGTCCCCGAGCCCCGCAACGGCGGGCACCCCGAAGGGCACCAGGAAGTTCTTCACCCAGGGCGCGAAGCCGCGCTCGACGCCGCGCGCCCCCTCCGGGCCGAATGCGTCGTAAGGCAGACCGATGCCGCTCTTGAAGCTCTGCGGCAGCCTGGCGGCGACGGCCATTTGCGCCGGCAACTGGGCGAACATGCCGCAGGCAAAGGCCGGGTGATCTTCGTCGGCCAGCACGCACACCGCTTCCGGTGAGAGCGCGAAGCGCCCCTCGCCCCGGTGCTCGATGACCTCCGCGGCGGCCTGGTTGTGCAGCCATTCGCGCACCCAGCGCTCGGAGAGGCCGCAGCGTTCGGCGAGCTGCTCCGAGCTGCAGGGGCCCGCATCGGCCAGCGCGCGGTACAGGCCCAGCGTATCGCCGATGCCGATCATCGCCGAGGTCACCGCGCCGTCCAGGTGGCCGAACACCTGCTTGGCGTAGTCGCTGAGTTTCTCCAGGTCCAGGGGGGTGTTGTTGTCGCTCATGTTGCCTCTTTCCGTTGACATGGCGCTCGCACGATGCGGCCTGGCGGGACGTGGCCGATACGGCCAACCGCAGCGACCAGCCACGTCAGTTGGTAAATCAGGCGCCGTCCGCCGGCGAGGCAGGCGTCAGGCGCTCCAGTTCCGGCTCTTCGGCGCTGCGATGCACCTTGCGCTTGAAGCGCAGGAAGCGCTTGTAGGCCTTGGGCCGGGCGCGCGAAAGCCACTGAAGGAACTGCTCCGCCGTCTCGAACAGCCACTTGTCCGGCGGCCCTTCCTCGGCGGTCATATGGTTTTCGCACTCGCGCCAGTCGAAGGCTTTGCAGATCTCCGGCCGGTCCTGGTACACGCCGCACATGCCGTTCGGCTGGAGGTGATCGCAGGGCGTGTCGAACTTGATGAACCAGGCGCGCTCCCAATCGACGAAGACGGAAACCCTGCCGTGGTAGAGATACCAGATGATCTCGTCGTAGTCCTTCATGGTCTCGGGCTCGTCGATCTCGACGGCCACGTAGTTGCAGCACTTCATGCAATTGTGGCAGGGGTGATCGTCGGCCTTGTTCAGGACCGGCAGCAGGCGCTCGCCTTCGCCGCCCCCGTTGCCTTTGCCGCCGCCTTCGCCGGGGCCGTGCTGGCTGTTGGACATGTTTTCCCCCTGTGCGGAGCGCAGCTTAGCCGAAACTGCGCCGGCCCGCCGGGTTTGGTAAGGTGCCCGGCGCCATGAGCGACACTTCACCCAAAGGCCCCCCGGCAACGGGGCGGGAGGGCGGCGCCCCCCTGGACCCGGCGCTGCACGAACGGCGCGAGCGGGTCTTCCTGATCCTGGCCTCATTCTTCATCTGCGCGATGACGATGCTGAACATCCTGGGCGTCTCGCGCTTCCTGGATTTCTCCTTCAGCGTCCTGGGCGTGCACATCCCCGTGCTGCTGGCCGTGGGCGTGCTGCCCTACCCCCTCACCTTCCTGTGCACGGACTTCATCAGCGAGCTGTACGGGCGGAAGCGGGCCAGGCTGGTGGTGTGGCTGGGGCTCGCCATGAATGTATTCATAGCGCTCTTCCTGTGGGTGGGCGGCCTGCAGCACCCGGAGAGCGGCCTCGGGCCGGACGGCCTGCCGCCCACGGACGACTACACCTTCGCCTTCTACCGCATCCGGCAGTTCACGCTGAGCCTGGTGGCGGCTTCGATGATCGCCTACCTGTCGGCCCAGATGATCGACGTGTACATGTTCCACTTCTGGAAGAAAATGACCCGGGGCCGCCACCTGTGGCTGCGCAACAACGGCTCCACCCTGGTCAGCCAGTTCGTCGATTCCTTCGCGGTGATCACCCTCTCGCACTTCGGCGCGGGCGGGCTGCCGGTGGACGAAGCGCTGCCGCTCTGGCCGCAGCTCTGGACCTTCATCTTCTCGTCCTACGTGTTCAAGCTGCTGGCCGCGCTGGTGGATACCGGGCCCTTCTACCTGGGCACGGCGTGGCTCTCCCGCTACCTGCAGCTCGACCCGATGCGGGAACACGACCGGGCCGGCGAAGTGGGCAGGCGCGACCCGCTCAGGCGGGGATCCAGGGGAAGCGGCGGACCAGCATGAAGAGAACCACCACGAAGCCGACGATGGCCGGAATGCCGCCCAGGATGTAGAGGACGGAGACCCGGTCCACGCCCTTCGGCTGCGGCTCCTGCGCTTCGGTGTTTTCCGGTTCGGACATGTGATCACCTCGTTGCGCTGCCCGGCGACGGCCCGGCGCGCTGGCTATCGGGAGTAGGGTTTCAGGGAGTTTCCGCGCCCTGCGGCGGAGAGGCCTCGGGGTCGGCCGGGGCGCTCCAGTCGCCTTCGGGGCCTTCGGCGCCCGTCTCTTCGGCCCGGCCCGGCAGGGCCTCCTCCTGCGGCGCGGCGTCTCTGCCTGCCGTGGCGGCGGAGGACGCGGATTCAAATGCGCGCTCCGCCATCATTTCCTCTTCTTCCTCGCGCGTGGTGGCGCGCCAGGCTTCGGGCACGCCGGCCAGGTTGGCCTCGATTTCCACCTCGCGCAGTTCCCTTTCCAGCCGCTCGATCTCTTCCCGGTGACGGCGGATGGCCTGGCGCAGGTTGTAATCGATGGTGTTGTCGCCCGGGGAGGCCTGGTCCTGGCCCGGCAGGGGCGGCGCGACCTGCCAGGTGGCGTTCTCTTCCGCGGTCGTCGTGAGGCGCGTTTCGGCCTCGCTGAGCACGCGGCGCTCCTCGGCAATGGCGCCGCGCGCCGCGGCAAAGCGCGCCTTCCATTCGCCGCTGGTGAGCCCGCCCCGGCGCTCCACGGTATAGGTGCGGCCCTCGGGCAGGCGCAGCAGGGCGTCGAAATCCAGCACGGGCGGCGCAGCGGGCGCCGAACCGGCCTTGTCGCCGGCGTCCGCCCTCTGCCCGGCAGCGTCGCCCGGGGCTTCGGCAAAGGCCCCGGCGGCGACCAGCAGCAAGGCGCAGGCAAGGGCGCCCGGCGCAGGCAATATCGAGGGCCGACGCCCCCTTTCCCCGGCGATGCGTTCCATGCCCCGAAGCATAGCCCCGCAGCCGGGGTGCGGCAGGCGCGGCGCTGAAAAGCGGACGCTGCGCAGCCGGGCACCGGGGATGGGGGGCATGGGCAGGGCTTTATTCCGCGCCCGCGGCCTCTGCCGACGCATCGTTCTCTGCGCGCCCCCGGCCATCGTCCGCCTTGACGTAGCCTGCCGCCACCTCGCGCAGCGCCAGCACCACTTCCTTGTTGGAATCGGCATGGAGCTGCGGCCTGGCGCCCCGGCGCAATTGATTGGCCCTAATCGAAGCAATGCGCACCAGCTCGAAGCGGTTGGGCACCCGGGCGATGCAGTCCTCAATGGTGATACGCGCCATAGTCTTCTCCCTGTAATCCACCCGGGCCCGCCGGGCGCCGGGGGCTGACGTGGCGGAAGCGGAGCACCGCGGCTCCGGTGGTTGCGTGGGCGATACCAATACCGATATGGCCGGCCCTCGTCAACACAGCACATCTCGCCCCGGTGTCCGGAAAGAAGAAACCCCGGGCAGCGTGCGCCGCCCGGGGTTCGGGTTACCCCGGTAAAGGGGTCCCGAAGCCACCTCCTCGGAGGTTGGCCTTCTTCTTCCGGCCCGCCTACTCGTCGTCAGCCGCAGCCTTCTTCCGACGAGCCTTCCTGCGGCCGCCCTTCTTCCGGCCAGCCTTCTTGCGGCCCGCCTTCTTCCGGCGGCCCTTCTTGCGACCGGCCTTCTTCCGGCGGCCCTTCTTGCGGCCTGCCTTCTTGCGACCGGCCTTCTTCCGGCGGCCCTTCTTGCGGCCTGCCTTCTTCCGGCCAGCCTTCTTGCGGCCTGCCTTCTTCCGGCCAGCCTTCTTGCGGCCTGCCTTCTTCCGGCGGGCCTTCTTGCGGCCTGCCTTCTTCCGGCCAGCCTTCTTGCGACGGGCCTTCTTGCGGCCTGCCTTCTTGCGACCGGCCTTCTTGCGCGTGGCCTTGCGGCGCACCGCCTTCTTGCGGGCTTTCTTACGAGCTGCCAATGGGTCACCCCCCTGGTCTGGTGATGCTCCCTCCCCGCTTTAATCGGCCGATCAAAACCGGGATGGAAGCCTGCGATGCAAGGGTGCGATGCACACCTTCATCGCAATGAATGCGGCACGAAGCCGCGTTGAATGTGAGGCTACCAGCTTTTTTTTCATATCGTCAAGTAAAAATTTAAAAAAAATTGGGGCGCCCCGGGGCGGATATTTCGGAAAAAATTCCCGTGTGCGCCCCGGTTTCGAGATGGATGCAGGCCCGGCGCCGGGTTTCGCAAAAGGTTTTCGGGCCCGGCCTGCGTGAAGGCGGACCCGGTGCGCCGCACCCGGCACACTTGACGCCGGGCGAATCCCATTCTATGTACGGGGCCTTCCTTCCTGACCAGCGGGGTTCCCGAAATGGGCAGCGTGATCAAAAAGCGGCGCAAGAAGATGCGCAAGCACAAGAAGCGGAAGCTTCTCAGGCGCTCGCGTCACAAGAAGCGCTAAGGCGTCTGCCCGGGCGCGCCGCACCCCGCGTGCGACCGCCGGGCGCAGCCTCAGCGGCGGTCGGTCGTGCCTGCCCCGTGACCACCAGGCAGCCCCCCAGGACTGTGAATCGTCCGGGGCAGGGCCTGCCCGCCCTGCTGTGTCGTCCTGTGCTGTGTCGACCTGAATTAGGGGGCCGGCAGCCGGTCGGAAGCCCGGAGAGCGCCCATGGCAAGCCACCCGGAAACCACGCGGATTCTGCACAAGCTGCTGGCAGACGGCCTGAACGAGCGTGCGGGCCGCCTGCTTTCGCGCATGCGCCCTGCGGACCGCGGCCCCGTGATCGCAGGCCTTTCGCCGGTCGAAATCCGCCTGGTGATGGAACTGCTGGACCGGGGGCAGCAGGCGGCCGGCACCCTGCGCGAACTGCCGCACGAGCTGCTGCCCCTGATTTTCGAGGTGCTGCCCGGCGCGCAGCTGGCCCAGATTTTCGCCCGCCTCGAAATCGACGACCTGGTCGAACTGTTCCCCTCGCTGGACGAGGCGAAGCAGGAGGAGGTGCGCGCCCTGCTGCCGGAGACCCGGCAGCGTCAGCTCGCCCAGGCCGAGCGCTACCCGCCCGACAGCGCCGGGCGCGCGATGGTGACGGAGCTGTTCTTCCTGCGAGAAGACACCACCGCGCAGCAGGCCATCGACCGCATCCGGGAGGGCCAGGGCGGAGACGACGCCATCCTCTACCTGTACGTGGTGGACGCGAAAACCCGGCTGCGCGGCGTGGTGCCGATCCGCCGGCTGGTGGCCGCCGCGCCGGAGCGCCTGTGCTTTGATCTGATGATCCCCGACCCGGTGTGCGTGCGCGCCCACGCCGACCAGGAGGAAGTGGCCCGGCTGGTCGGCCGCTACAACCTGCTGGCAGTGCCGGTGGTCGATGACGAAGAGCGGCTGGTGGGCGTGATCACCGTGGACGACGTGGTGGAGATGATCCAGGAAGAGGCCACCGAGGACATGTACAACCTGGCCGGCCTGGACGACGAAGACCGCGTGTTCAGCACGGCCCGCAGCGCCTTCAAAAAGCGCCTGCCCTGGATGGCCCTCAACCTCTGCGCCACCTTCCTGGCCGCCTGGGTGGTCGGCCTCTTCGAGCAGACCATCGAAAAGATCGTCGCGCTGGCCTTCTTCATGCCGGTGGTGGCGGGCATGGGCGGCGGCGGCGGCATCCAGTCGCTCACCGTGATCACCCGCGCCATCGCGCTGGAGGAGATTGAATTTTCCAGCGGGCTGCGGGCTGTCCTCAAGGAGCTGCGGGTGGCGGCCATGCTTGGCGTGCTGACCGGCATCGCCAGCGGGCTGCTGGCCTGGCTGTGGCAGGGCAACGCCGTGCTGGGCCTGGTGCTGTTCCTGACCATGATGTCCACCATGGCCGTGGCCGGCGTGCTGGGCGCGGCGGCGCCGCTCCTGCTGAAGCAGCTAAACCTGGACCCGGCGGTGGGCTCGGGCGTCTTCGTCACCAACCTGGCCGACATCTTCGGCTTCGCCGCCTTCCTCGGCATCGGCACGCTGATGATGGAGCGCTTCTGACTCGCGCCGGCCCCGCCGGTCGAATCAGAAAAAGACTTCGTACAGCCCGTAGAAGAGCGGCGCGCGCTCCCCGTACTGCGATGCGCGCTCGCCCCGGAAGAACTGCGCGCCCACGCTCAGCTCCGAGTTGTTCCAGCCGCTGAACACCAGGGAGGGCACCAGCGCGGCGCTCTCCCCCTTCCAGTCCCAAAGCAGCAGCAGGCGGCCGTGCAGGGCCGCTACCAGGTCGTAGCCGAACTCGAGGCCGCTCTGCTGCGGCGCGAAAGAAACGACGCGGCTGCCTGCGAAACGGTCTGCCGAGATCGGCGCGCCCAGCGGCGCGTGCGGCGAGGCCGGCGCCGCAAACAGCGGCAGGCGCGCGCCCGCGCGGCCCCGGCCGAGACCCAGCGCGTTGCCGTCGTAGAGGTGCTCGACCAGAACGTACAGGCCGCTGCCGATGTCGAAGTTGGTGTCGAGCGAGAGCACCACCTGCCAGAAGGGTTCGATGCGCCGGGGCGCGGGCGCATCAAAAGTTTTCGCCTCGCGGTGCGGGTCGGCGAACACCGCTTCCACGCGCCAGGCGGCGTCACGGACGTTTCCGGCCAGGTCCGCGCCTGCGGCCAGGGCCTCTTCAAAAACCCCGGCGGTCAGGCCGACATCCACGTTGCGCAGCACGGCCTGGTAGCGCAGCGCGGCGCGCGTATCTGCCCCGCGCAGCCCGGGCGCATACACTGCATGCAGGGAGGAAAAGCCCGAGAACAGCCAGCGCAGCGAGAGCGCGTCGATGCCCGGCGACTGGTCGCTCTCCAGGCTGAGCGGGCCGATCGGGTTGAAGCGGTCGATGGGATTCCACAGCCGGCCCACGCCGAAGGGAATGCGCTGGCGGCCCAGCGTCCACTGCAGGCGCTCGCCCTCAAAGCGCAGCAAGGCCCGGTACGCGCGGTGCACCCATGCGTGGTAGCGACCGCCATCGCCCACCTGGTCTTCCAGACCCAGGAAGGAGTCTTCCACCAGGCCGGCCCGCCCGAACAGGCCGTCCAGCATGCCGCCGCGCCACTCGTTGTCGTAGCTGAGTTCCGCGCTCAGCCTGTCGCTCCAGCGCAGCGCGAACTGCATGCGCAGGCGGGTCAGGCTCTGCCACGCATCGCGGGCGCGCAGGGTGCCCCATGCAGGGCAATCGACGAAGGCCTCGGGCGTGTCGCAGGCTTCGAAGGCTTTCGCGGTGCGCGCAGGCTCGATGCCCTCGCTCGCGCTCAGAAGCTCGCGCAGCGAGCCGCTGAATTCGAGCGAGCGCTGCTGCGAGCGCCACAACTCGGCGGCCTGGGCGGGGGCCGGAGACAAAGCCGGGGCCAGGGCCGAAACCGAAAGGGCCAGGGCGAGCACGCAGGCCGGCACACAGGCAGGTAAACAGGCCGGCAGCAGGGCGAAGCCGGACCGGGGGGAAAGCACGCAGCAAAGGCCGGGGCGGGCGGAACGAGCGGGGCGAAAAGCGCCGGGCATCAGCCTTCCGGGGCGGCGGTCGGCGGCGACGATGACGACGACGATGCAGCCGGGCGCGCCGATGCTGCGGCGTTCGCGGGCGCGACGCCCGGCGGCGGGTTAGCGGACGACGCGGCCGCCCCCGGCGCCGATGCGGCGTTCGAAGGCGCGGCGTTTGCGGGCGGCGGCGGCGAAGCGGAGTTTGCAGGCGCACCTGCCCCAGGCGCAGCCGAATCCGCGCTGACCCGGCCGTCGTGCAGACGCACCACGCGGCGCGCGCGTTCAATCACCATCGGGTCGTGGCTGGAGAAAAGAAATGTCACCCCGCGCTTTTCGTTCATCTCCTGCATCAGGTCCAGCAGCTCGCCCGCGGTTCCGGAATCCAGGTTGGCGGTGGGTTCATCGGCCAGCACCAGGCTCGGGCCGCCTGCGATGGCGCGCGCCACGGCCACGCGCTGCTGCTGCCCACCGCTCATTTCCAGCGGGCGCTTGGCTTCGAGTTCGGCCAGGCCGAGTTCCTCCAGCATCGCCAGCGCACGCGCGCGGCGCTCGGCAGCGGGCGCGCCCTGCAGCTCCATCACGAACTCCACGTTTTCGCGGGCGGTGAGTACCGGGATCAGGTTGTAGGCCTGGAACACGAAGCCGAACCTGTCCAGGCGCAGCGCCGCGAG
>CAZJXU010000314.1:0-1943 GCA_964550095.1 uncultured Spirochaetales bacterium
GCGTTCGCTGTTCCCGCGCTGCTGCAGCGCCGCGATCCGCGCGCGGAATTCAGAAGCCAGGGCCGCGCCGCGCTCCGGCGCGCCCAGCCCCGCTGCGGTGCGTTCCATCACCGCCGGGATCGAGTCGATTTCCGAGCCTGCGCCGCCGTCGGCCCGGTCGATATTCAGCACTGAAACCCCGGCGCGTTCGAAAAACGCCGCGGCGCGCGGCCCGCCGCCGTAGGAGCGCACCACCAGGTCGGGCTTCAGAAGCAGCACGGCTTCGGCTGTCGGACGAACCGTGGGTATGCCGCGCGCTGCGTCGGCCAAGTACGAAAAGTTGCTGGCGGCGTCTGGCGACAGCGCCAGGATGCGCCCCTGCTCCGCCAGCGCCAGTACATACTGGTCCGCGCAGAAGTCCAGGCTGACGATGCGTGCAGGCCGGCCCGCCAGCGCCGCTGCTTCCCCCGCAGACGTGGCGCCGGGCGCGCCGCAGGCAACGCAGAGGGCGAGCAGACCCGGCGCAAATGTGGCGTGCACGAGCCGCGCCAGGCGGGAGCGGCAGGCGCCGCCGACCCTTACACTGCCCGCTTGCACATCTTTGTGTCTAAGACCTGCCCTCCACAATGTTTTGATCATGGAGTTAAAATTACTGACTTTGTTTCACTGTCGACTAGTTCCACTCTTTGTATTATAAATCCTCCTTGATTTGTCCAAATGGAACCGTTATAAACTCGCCATGTAACCTCTGCGCCGACGAAGTACTCGCCTTCCGGCAAGTCGTTAAATTCAAATTCTCCACCCGGATCACAGTTGGTAATCTTGACCGTTCTATGGAAGCCCGAGTATATGTCATCTGATTCAAATAAAGCTCTGTAAGGCCTACCCGGCAGGTTTACAAAGACACTATTGGGTCCGTTGACATATCCCTTGTCGGGATTGCCGTATAGCTTCGTAAACCGCTCAACGGCATGTTTTGATGCTGGAATAAGATATGCAGGCAATGCAGCACAGGTCCTTGCCTCTCCTCCAACTGTTCGCAGTAGCGCAGAGCCAGCGATTTGACCTGCTCCCTTGGTGTTGAACCATGCCACCTCTTCATCCGACCATGTAGTTTCCAACGGAACAAGGGTCGTCGGTGGAGTCACGATGCACCCGGCGAGGAACGCAATCAACATCGTCGTTATGACTACCCGCATCTGCTTCTCCTTTGTGTGTGCAGCGCTCTTCCATGTATGGCGGTTACGCGCACTTGATCGAGGCGATCAAGAAATGGGCCTCTTTCGCCTCTGAGGGGGCCAGATCATAGCATATCCGGTATTGCCAAGCACTAACCATAAACGGGCCGAGCCGGGGCCCCGATTCCACAGCCCCGGGAGGCCTCTTTGGCGATATTCGAGGCGGAGGGCCCGCGAGGCCCCCGGAATACGCCGCCTGTCAACGCCCATTGGAAGTGTCCTTTGGCCTCCGGGGGTTCGCTCCCGACCGGCGTCGGGTCCGCCGTGATGCCCAGCCTTTGGCTAGTTGCGCGCGGCCCTTCAGCACGTCAAAAACGCCATTCGGCGCTCGTAACGGGCGCAGAGCGTCTTTTCGAGGGCTGGTATGGGACCTCATGGCAGAACGCCGGCGGGCCTTCTTGCGCTTGCCGCTTCCGGTTCCCGGCTCAGGACTCCGTTGGTGCGGCGCCTTCGCTGCGCGCCGGCCCGTGGAATACTTCCTTGAAGTGCCACTGCACGTATTCCGGGTCGGGCCCGTGCTTTTTATTCCAGGGTGGTCGCAGGGGTTTGCCTGCGTAGTCCAGCAGCCAGCGGGTGGCGGCGGAGCTCCCGTTGATGTCCGACGAAACCAGCACCTGGAAGCCGTCGTCGCCGGGCGTCTGCTGCAGGCCGAGCGCGCCCTTGTCCAGCGAGCGGTGATGAAAGGTGCAAAGCGCGAGACCGTTGCGCACCTCGTCGGGTCCGCCA
>CAZJXU010000315.1:0-9459 GCA_964550095.1 uncultured Spirochaetales bacterium
GCGGCCCTGGTATTCGACCCGGCCGCGCGTTCGGGATTCCCGGTGAAAGACGAAGCGCCGGGGCGCCCAGACTGTGTCGGCGTCGAGTTTTTTCATCACCTTGTACGCGGCTTCCTTGGCGGCCCAGGCCGTCCAGCGCAGGCGCAGCGGCGCACGCGAGCGCGCGAGCGCACGGCGCTCGACGTCGGAAAACACCCGCGCATCGAAGCGCGGGTGCTGTGCGCCCGGCTGCACGCCGGGATGCATCAGATCAACGACGTCATTTCCGACCGGCAAAGTAATCCTCTTCCAGGTCCGCGATGCGGCCGACGACCTGCTTGGCGATCTCCAGCGAGGCGCGCAGGCCGCGCTTGTCGCTCTTCGGCTCCAGGTGGGAAAGCAGCACGCGGAAGCATTGGCCCCGCTGCGGCATGTCCGACCAGCTCTCCTGCCTTTCTCCGCGCAGGTAAACGCACAGCACGCGGCAGCCGGGCAGGTTGCCGACCAGGCGCCCCACGCCGTAGGCCGCATTCTCCCGGTCCACCCGCCCGCTGCGGCTGCGGCCGCCCTCGGGGAACACCATGGCCACCTCGCCGATCGACATCAGGAAGGCGACCTTGCTGAGCACGTGCGCCACCTCGCGGCGGTCGGCGCCGCGCGTCACCGGCACGCATTTCAGCACGTAGGTGAGCACGCGTTTCCAGAGCGAGTCGGCGAAGTTGCGGCGCTCGGGGATGTTCCAGGCCATGCCGCCGAAGTCGCGCAGGTAGTAGCCGGGGCCGCCCAGCGCCCAGCCGATCACGAAGGAATCGACCATGGTCAGGTGGTTGGCGCAAATCAGCAGCGGCGCGTCCGACTGCGCGCGCAGGCGTGCGAACTCCCTGCGAAGCGTGCGGTGGTCTTCGATGCGCCAGCGCATCACGAAGCGCATCACGCCGGTCAGCGCAAACAGCCACAGCGGCGAGAGGATGCGGGAGACCGCGCGCTGGCGCAGCAGCTCGCGGCGCTCGCGCACTTCGAGAAGGGCGCTGTTCATGCCGGGTGGGTGCGGAGGGCCGACTATCCCTGGATTTCGGCGATCAGCTTCACGCAGTCACCGACGGTGTTGACGGAGTCCGCAGCCTCGTCGGAGATTTCGATGCCGAATTCGTCTTCAAAGGCGAGCACCACATCCACGAGGCGCGCCGAGTTGACTTTCAGGTCTTCGAGGATGTTGGTGTCGGCCCCGGCGCTTTCGAGCACCTGGGCGTCGCACTTGGCGTGGGGCTCCAGGATCTTGATCACGCGCTTTTGGAGGTCGTTGTCGGGCATGTTTGGTTCCTCTGCTGGTTTGGGGGTGGTTGCTCAGTTCTCCCACTTTCGCAGGACGAGAGCGGAGTTGACGTCTCCGAAGCCGAAGCCCGCCTTCATCAGCACGCGCAGCTCGGGAAGTTCGAGCAGTTCGTGGACGATGGAGTCGGCGTAGGCCTCCAGTTCCGGGTGGACATCTTCACAGTTGAGAGAGGGATGCAAGAAGCCGTCCCTCAGCATGCACACGGCTGCCACCGTCTCGATGGCGCCCGCGGCCCCAAGCGTATGCCCAATCATGGACTTGGTGGAGGTAATGTAGGGCAACTGCTGCGGGGTGCGCGAGAGCGCCGCCGCCCAGCTTGCCACTTCTCGCGGGTCGGCGCCGGTGGCTGTCAGGTGGCCGCTGATCGCCTGAACCTCCTCTGCGGGCGTATCGCCGCTTTCCAGGGCCATGCGGATGCAGCGCTGCACGCTCTCGGGGTTGGGCGCGGTCATGCTGCCGCCGCTGCGGTGCCCGCCGCAGTTGGTGGCGAAGCCCGCCACCTCCGCGTAGATGCGCGCGCCGCGCGCCTCGGCGCTTTCCAGGCTCTCCAGCAGCAGGGCGCCGCTGCCCGCGCCGGGGATGAAGCCGCCCGCCGTGGCGCTCATCGGCCTGCTGGCGCGCTCGGGCTCTTCGTTGAAGTTCCTGCACAAAACGCGCATGGAGTCGAAGCCGGCCCAGATGTAGGGGCTCGCGATTTCGGCGCCGCCGCACAGCATGCGCCGGGCCAGGCCCTGCTGGATGCGCAGGGCGCCCAGCGCCACGGCCTCCACGCCGGTGGCGCAGGCGCTGGAGTTGGATGTCACCTGGTTGCCGAGCGCCAGCAGGCCGGAAATCCTGGCCGAAATGCCGCTCGCCATCACCTGCTCCACCACCACGCTGCCGAGGCGGCGCACCTTGCGGGCGTTCACCAGCGGCACCACGCGCTCGGCAATGGTGTCGATGCCGCCGACGCCGACGCCCAGGATGGCGCCGCTGTCCCAGTCCACCTGGTCGTCGCCGGCATCCGGCACGGAGAGGCCGGCGTCGCGCCAGGCCTCGACCGCGGCGAGCGCGGCCAGCCGATGATTCTGGTTCATGGCCAGCAGCAGGTCCGAGGCGAACTGCGCATCGGCCAGCTCATCGACGCCGCTGGGCACGGCTGCAACCTGGCAGCCGAACCCCCCTTCCACCATCTGCTCGTTTCGCGACAGGCCCGACTTGCCCTTGCGCAGCGCCAGGGTGAAGTCGGCCACGCCGTTGCCATTGGGCGCGATCACGCCCAGCCCGGTAATCACCACGCGCCCTGTCGTAGTACCACTCATAGTACGACTCCCAGACCGGCCAGCTCGCCGTTGCACACGAGGGTACCATCTTCGCGCCGCATTTCCGCGCGCACGCGCAGCTTGCGCATGCGGTAGAAGACGCGCTCGGAGCGCACCGTCACCCGCTCGTCCGGCCCCACCGAATCCAGAAACTCCATCGTCGTGTCCGTGAACATGGTGACCATGCGATCGGCTTCTTCAAAATCGCGGTACGCCAGGTACAGGCCGAGCGGCACCACGCTGCACTGCGCCATGCACTCGATCAGCAGCACGCCCGGCGTCACCGGGTTGTCCGGGAAGTGCCCCCGGTAGAACTCGTGATCGCTGCGCCAGCGATAATGCCCGACGGTTCCGTTTTCGTCGAGTTCGGAGAGCTCGTCGATGAAGCGGAAGGGCTCCTGCTGCGGAATGCGCGCCAGGCATTCCTCCGGGGTGAGTATTTTACCCGCCATACATCCCCCCGTTGACGTGCAGCACGGCGCCGTTCACGTAGGCGGCGCGGGTGGCGAGCCAGGCCACCGCGTCGGCCACCTCTTCGGGCGCGCCCATGCGGCCCAGCGGAATCCTGCCCAGGATGGCCTGCTGCGTCGCTTCGGGAAGCTCCGCGGTCATGTCGGTTTGGATGAAGCCGGGGGCCACGGAGTTCACCAGGATGTTGCGGCCCGCCATTTCCTGGGAGAGCGAGCGGGTCATGGCGTCGAGGCCGGCCTTCACCATCGTGTACGGCGCCTGGCCCGGGTTGCCGGTGTGCCCCACCACGCTGGAGATGTTGATGATGCGCCCGGACTTCTGGCGCAGCATGAAACGGCGCAGCGCGAGCTTGGTCAGGTACCAGCTTCCCCGCTGCACGGAAAGCACGGCGTCGTAGTCTTCGACGCGCATGGCCGGCGTCAGGCCGTTCACGTTGTAGCCGGCGTTGTTCACGAGCACGTCCAGGCGGCCGGCCTGCTCCTTGAACTCGGCCATCATGGCGTCGAGCTGGTCGGTGTCCGCCATGTCGGCCCTGATGCAAAAGGCATCGCCGGGCAGCTCCTCGGCCAGCGCGCGCGCCGAGGCTTCGCTGGAGCGGTAGTGCACCGCCACGCGAAAGCCCTCCGCGGCCAGCGCGCGGGCGATGGCGCTGCCGATGCCGGTCCCGGCGCCCGTCACCAGCGCCACCTGGGCTGCGCCGTCGCTCACAGCTCTGCTCCAAAGCGCACCAGCATGCGCGCCCAGGTCAGGCCGCCGCCCACCACCACCACGGCCACGTCGTCCCGGGGCGTGAACTTTTCCCAGTGCATGGAGAGCACCGACGGTGCGCTGGCGCCGCCCGTGTTGCCGCGGATGGCGACATTGGAATGGTGGAGTGCGGGGTCGATCTGCGCGCGCTTGCACACCTGCTCCAGCACCCGCAGGTTGGCCTGGTGGCCGATGAAGTGCAGCGTGCGGTCCGCGGCGCCGCCTTCTTGTTCGCGCAACTCGCAGATGCGTTCGTAACCGCTTTGCGTGCGGCGGATGGCGAACATCTGCACCGCGCGGCCGTCCTGGGAGAAGAAGCCCGCCCAGGGGATAATCACCTTGTCTGCCCCTGCCGGGTCCGACTCCACGTTCAGGTGCAGGATTTGCGCACGGCCGGGGTGGCGCGTGGAGATGACTGCGGCCGCCGCCCCGTCGCCGAAAAGCACGCAGCCCGCGCGGTCGGTGTAATCGATGACGGGCGTCAGCGACTCCACCGCCACCGTCAGGATGTAGTCGGGCACGGCCTTGGGATCCATTAGCGAAAGGTTGAAGAGCTGCGTAACGAAGGTGGAGCAGGCCGAGTTCAGATCGAAGGCCGGCGCCTGGATGCCGAGTTCGCCCGCGATCATGCAGGCCTCGGCAGGGCAGACGTTGGTGGGCGAGGTGGTGCCGGAGATCACCATGCCGACCTGTTCCGGCTCGATGCCCGCGCGTTCCATGGCGAGCCGCGCCGCGCGCGCGCCGAGAACCTTGTTGCCGATTTCGACGGCTTCGGCGCCAGCGCGGATGTCCTGGTTGCGGGTTTCGCGGATGTAGTCCAGCGGCAGCACGGTGCGGCGCGTGCGAATGCCGACGCGATCGACAATCCAGTCGTTGTTGGTGCCGATGTCGAGCGACTCGAGAAAGTCGTTGGTGATCTCGGTCTCGGGGTGGTAGTGGCCGACGCCGTGTAGATGCAAAGTCACGAGCTGCTCCCGGAAATGTGTTCGCCGCCGTCCACGCGGATGATCTCGCCGTTGATCCAGGCCGCCTCGGGAAGCGAGAGCAGAAACACCACGTTGGCGACGTCTTCGGGCGTGGTGAGGCGCGCGAAGGGGTTGCGGAGCCGCGCGTGGGCGCGCAGGTGGTTGCTGCCCGGTATGGCGGCCAGCGCGGGGGTTTCGGTGACGCCCGGCTGCAGCACGTTGCAGCGCACGCCGTAGGGGGCGAACTCCGCGGCGATGGAGCGCGCCACCGATTCCAGCGCCACCTTGGCCGCGGACACCGCGGCGTAGCCCTTCCAGGCCAGCGCATTGCCCTCGCTGGTCAGGCCGAACACGCGTGCGTCCGCCGCGAAAAGCTGCGCGCCGTGCAGCGCCTGCACCCAGTCCAGCAGGCTGGTGCCCATGGCGTAGATGGTGTGCGAAACATCGTCCGCTTCCAGGTAGGAGTAGCTCGGGTAATCGGGCAGGGGCGCCAGCTCGGCGACTTCGTCCACGCCCTCCAGCAGCAGCTCCTGCGCCGCCTGCGCCAGCGCTTCTTCCGAGGCCCCGATGCGCTCCGCCAGCCTGCGGGCCGCATCGCGCGCGCGGGGCCGCTCAGGCACGACCAGCTTCAGGTTGCCGAAAGCGATGGAGTGCAGCATCACGCGCACCCGGCCCCCGCCGCCCATTTCACGGGCGAGTTCCTCGATGAGGGCGCCGCGCTTTTCGGCCGAGAGCGCATCGACATTGTGCGTGAGCACGCGCACCTCGCCCTGGCGCATCTTTTCGAACTCGGGCTCGATGCGCTGCATGGCGCCCCGGCGGTCCCGGTGCAGCAGGAAGAGATTCATGCCCTGCTGCGCCAGCTTGTGGGCCGTCGCCAGCCCGAAGCCGCTGGAAGCGCCCAGAATGACTGCCCAATCGTCTTTGGTGAATCGCACGCGAAAGCCTCGTTTTGATGACCAGGGTGGGTGAGAGGGGAGAGCGTAGGCAGGGAGAGGAGGGAAGGCAAAACCGGGCGGGGCGGGCCCGGCCTGATCGGGCTTGACCGGGCCCCGAACCCGAGGCGCGACCTCCCGGCCCGGCCAGCCTGGGCCGCCGGACAGGCCCTGCCCTCGGGCCGACCGGCCCGCAGACCGGGCGCTCCCCGGAGCCCTGCCCCAAGCGCCGGGGGAGATGATACGGGGAAATGGGCGGGTCTGCCCACGCCGGGAGGAGGGGCGGAATTCTGGCAGACTGGCGGCGCTTTCTGGGCGGGGGCCCCGGCGACGGGAACGGGCGCGAAGAGCCGGGGTCCACCAGGCCGGGTCGTGGACAGAAGGGCAGCCGGGGCGAAAGGGAGCGCTGCGCGCCGGTGCGAAGTTGCGGGGAATGCGCGCCGTGGTATGCTGTGGGTGTCGGGGACATGGTCCGGTCAAGGCCGCCCCCGGCGCGCAGCAACCTCAAAAGGGGAAAAACAGTGAAGGCGTTCATACTTGCCGGGGCATTTCTTTTCGCTTTCAGCTTTTCAGCGGTGACTGCCGATGCTGAATCCAGCATTAAAAAATCCGGATGGTTCGGGTCGGTTGGCGTCGGCTTGCTTTCCCCTGATTTGCCGGATGGCGACTTTGAGTTTTTGATTCCCGATGATTTTAGTTTTACGAATGAGCCTTTTTCCATTGGTGGGGATATTCCGGATCCCGACGTCGGGTCGGGGCCGATTAGCAGGCTTTCAATCGGATATAATTCTGCCCTTTCTTATGGCTCATTTCAGGTAGAGGGAGAATTTGGATTTGGGGGAAACGATTTCAGTGGCTCGGATTACAGCCTTCAAAGTTACGGGATAAATCTAAGGTATGTTTTTGCGACAATTGACGGCATAGTTTTTCCCTTTGTTGGTGCAGGGGGCGGTCAAGGTAGAAGTGAATTGAAACTGGGGCCGCCGGATGGAGAACTTCAATGTCAAAGTGTAACTGTAACGCATGTAGAGACTGGACAAGAATTTTCCGGATGTCTTCCCAGTGGCATTTCTCCAGGGCAGCCGTTTAATCCGAATGATCTCCTATCTTTGGATGACGCAAACATAAGGCGTTATGAATACAAAGCCGACGAGGGCTATTTTTCCGGGAGCGCCGGGTTAATAATCAGCCCTAAAACTGTTCCTTTTCGAGCGGTTATTGAATACCGGTATTATGATTTGTCCGATGACCTTTCGGCAAATACCGGGTCAATCACTTTGCAGTGGCCTTTCTAATGCCCCGCGTTAAACACTGCTTTCGCTGCCATGAGCTGGTAGGAAATTGCCGGTGCGAAGAACCGCTCGTGCCGAAGAGTCGTAATAGCGGATGGAAAGATAGCATTTTCGCAATTCTTTTCTTGATATCTCCTGTTATCTTTTTCGGTGCTTGTATGTATACGTGTGACAAAATTGAAGAATCGAAGAAAGAGGCAGAAGAAGAAAGAAAAGCAGCGGCAGCAAAAGCAGCAGAGGAGATAAGAAAAAACTACATAGCGGAAAGACTTCTCTGGATACAGAAAATCTTCCCTGATATGGCCCCTGAAGAGGTGGCGAAGGTTTTCGGTCGATACGTAGAAGAAAGGTGCAGGGAGCTTCTGTGGGATGAAAACGGCGAAAGAATACGGATTCATTATTTTGATCAAGAAAAAAGAGAAGAAAGCGCAATGTTTAATTGTGAATCCCGTCGCGATTCTTTGAAAAAGAAAGACGTTGAAGCTGAAAGAATGAAGACACTCGATCAGGTTACCGAAGAAGAGAATTGAAGGCTGCGCCTGTTTCGGCTTTTCGCAAAGCTCCGAATTTTGAAATATATATCGACCCCTTAAAGTGAAGTGTCTGATTTGCGAAAGCCTTTTCATCTGGCGGCGGCGCAGTTCCCGCATCGGAGGCGGTTTTCTCGGGACGACGACCAGGCGCAACCCTGTCCAGTATCCCATGTAAGGGGGGCGTTTCCGTGGCGGACGAGGGCCAGCGTCTCCGGGCGAAGGAAGCTGGCTGGACGAGGGGCGGGATGCCCACCGCAGGCTCCCTGCCTCCGGGGGGAGTTGGAGCGGCCAGCGGGGCGCTTCGGCAGCAGAATCTGGCTCGACGCGCCGACGCAAAGGGGGGTTGCGAAGGTGGTGCGGTGTGATAAACTGACCGCATCGGGGCGCGGCACTGCCCCGACCCTTGAAAGGAAGATTTGGCGCCCCGAGTAGAAGAAGACAAAGAGGAGCTTTTGTTATGAGTGATACGGCAGATAGCGCAGTTGGCTTTCTCGTAATAATTGTCCTTCTCTTCATGGTTGGTTCTTGTGGATATATGTGTGAAAAGTCCGAAGATGGAAGAAAGCAAAGGGAAAAAGAAGCAGCAGAAAAAGCGGCCAAAGCGGAATTTGAAAGAAGGGCAAAATATATGATGGGGGTATTTTCCATGATACGGGAAAAGTTTCCCGAAAAGGAAATTAATGAAATAACTGAGATTCAGGAGAAATATGTGGAAGAGAGGTGCAGGGAACTTTTGTGGGATGACAAGGGGGAAAGAATATGGATTCATGTATTTGATCAAGAAAAAAGTGAAGAAAGCGAAATGTTTAATTGCGAATCCCGTCGTGATGCCTTGAAAAAGAAAGACGTTGAAGCTGAAAGAATGAAAGCACTTGGGAGGGTTACTGAAGAAAATTGAAAACTGCGTCCGTTTCAGCGTTTCGTGAAAATCGCAATATCGCGGCTTTACGAAGATGTTTTCGGCTGGCGACGCATCTCCCGCATCAGGAGCGATTTCCTCTGGACGACGACCAGGTGCGGCCCGACCCAGCTTGCCCCGAACCACTCGGCACGGGACTGGGTCGGCTACGGCTGGCGGTGCATCGCATGGGCAGCAGGAAACGCAGCACGCGCAGAAAAGGGTATCGGGGCAAGGCAGGGCCTTCGCGATGAATGGGGTCCGATGTCTCCAAACGGGGGGAGGCTGCCGGGCGAGGGGGCGGGATGCCCGCCGAAAGCGCCTATGGCCGGGAAGGCCGGGGCAGCCTGTACGACCACAGGCCAGAGGGGCCGAAAATCAGCGAATTTTGTGAAAAATCACACTTCCCCAGAGGCCAAAATCTGGTAAGATACATTTAGTCGGGGCAGCGGTCTCTGCCCTGACTTCACAACAACGCAAAGGGAGGGCAGATGCCCCGCGTAGAGCGTCATCTCGGAGACGGTTGCATTACGAAAAACTGCAACTGCCAGGACACGATGCCGTGTTTCATTTCGGAGGGATATTGAGTTGGAATACATTCTCCTGATAATTATTGCGGCCCTTGTTTTTTGGGTACTGGTGTCTTCTTTCAAGGAGACCGAAAAACATAAACAGGAAGCTTCTTCCAAAGAAATTGAAAAACACAAGATGCGGGAAGCTGCCTCAAAAGAAATCAACGAGCGAGCCAGAAGGATATCGGAAGCAAAAACTGCTCAGGAGATTGCTGATTTGGCAAGCATGCCATGGGAAAATCAAGAAGCGATTGATCTGTTTATGGAAGAACAGGGAAAGATAGAGGCAGAAAAGCGAGCCCGTGCCCCCTTCGGGACGCATTGGCCCGAAAGAGAGCAACTGTTTGACTTTGAAACAGAAGTAATTATAGATTTAGCTGAACTGAATGCGTTTGTTGAGTGGTATAACCGGGATGAAAACAGGCTTCGTCTT
>CAZJXU010000316.1:0-4358 GCA_964550095.1 uncultured Spirochaetales bacterium
GCGAAATGGCGGAAGCGACCCGGCGCGCCTTTCTCGAGCGCTACGCGGACAGGCCGGTGCTGGTGATCGGCACGCATTTCGCCACGCCCAGCGCGGGGCGCCTGGTCCGGGACGGGGAGAGCATGCGGCTGGATTTCTGATCCCGACCTTACTAACGGGCGCGGTCGATACTGCCGGTTGCCGCCGGCCGGCCCTGTGCAGTATCGCTCGCGAGTTGTCCGGTCGTTCCGTGTGAGTTTGTCGGGCTGCGTTTCGGCGCTCAGCCGTTGTCCGGTCCGTCTGCGCCTTCGCCCGCGTGGTGTGTGTCCGCCGCGTTTGCACTGAATCGCTCGACCAGTTCCCGCTTCAGCACCTTGCCCGCCGGGTTTCTGGGCAGGGCATCCAGCAGTTCCAGTTGCTCGGGGATTTTCTGCGGCGCCAGTTTTTGCTGCTTCAGAAAGCGCAACATCTCTTCGAAATCGAAGCGCTGCCCTGCGGCGCACACCACCACGGCGCACACCCGCTCGCCGCGCTCTGCGTCCGGCAGGCCGATCACGGCCACGTCCGCCAGTGCGGGATGCCGGATGAGCTGCGCTTCGACTTCACCGGCGGAAATGTTTTCGCCCTTGCGAATGATCACGTCTTTCAGGCGCCCCGTGATGCGCAGCGCGCCGTCTTCGCTGAGCGCGCCGAGGTCGCCGCTGCGCAGAAAGCCTTCGTCGTCGAAGGCGTCCCGGTTCAGCGCGGCATCTACATAGCCCCGGAACAGGTGCGGCCCGCGCAGCCGCACCTCGCCGCTTTCGCCGGGCGCCGCAAGGGAACCGTCCGTTTTGACGATGCGGATTTCCGTGCCGGGCGTAGCGCGGCCTTCGCTCTCGGCCAGCTCTTCGTCGGCGGCCCCGAGGCGGCCCAGCGTGGCGATCGGGTACTCGGTCAGCCCGTAACCGGAAACGATGGGCGCGCCGCCTCTGCGTTTCAGTTTGTAATAAAGCTCCTGCGGCTTGGGCGCGCCCCCGCCCGGGTAGCAGCGCACGCGCTCCATGCGGGGCGCCGCCAGGTAGGCCTGGTGAAAGACGGTCCCCGCGCCGGCCAGGGTGACGCCCTGTTCTTTAAGCCACGCCGGCGTTTCTTGCGGGTGGAACACTTCCACGCACAGGTGCGCGAAGCCGCTCATCAGGCCGGCGAAGAGCCAGTTGATGCCGCCCACGTGCGTGAGCGGAAACACGAAGGCGTGCCGGTCGCTCGCCCGCGTTTCAAAGGCCCGCACCATGGCGCGTCCCGGCGCGGCCAGCGAAGCGTCGCTGTGCAGGGCACCCTTCGGGTCGGCCGTGGTGCCCGAGCTGTACAGCGCCCAGCGCACCGGCGCCTGTTTGGCTTCGTCGTTGTCGGTCGCCGCCGTTGCCGTCGGTGCGGGCGTTGCTGCCGCCGGAGCGGACGTTGCCGGAACGGATGTGTTCAAAGGCGCGACTGCGGCGCGTGCGGAAAGGCCTGGTTCGACCGGGGCGTCAGCGTCTTTTGTTTCCGGCGCGGCGGAGGTTTCTGTGAAGGGCGGCAGTCGCTCCGGGTCGCCCTGCGGCAGTTCGCCCGTTTCGACGACGCATACATCGAGCCCCGGGCAGTCACTGGCCGCCACTTCGTGCGCCATGGCGGCGAAGTCGAAGCCGCGAAAGCGGCCGGGCACGAACAGGAAGTCGCTGCCGAGCTGGCGGGTGATGAAGCCCACCTCCCGCGCGCGCAGCATCGGCAGCAGCGGGTTTTGCAGCGCGCCCAGCCGGGCCAGCGCGCTGCACAAAACCAGAGCGTCCAGGCGCGTCGGAAGCTGCCAGGAAACCACCCGTCCCGCGCCTATTCCCATTTCAGCGAGGCCGGCGGCGCAGGCGCGGCACGCCCTGTTGTACTCTGCAAAGCTGAGCGTGCGCCCGGATTCATCGAGGGCGAACAGTGCATCCGGCGTGCGGGCCGCGCGCGCTTCGATCAGCGGCCACAGCGCGTCCATCCGGACGAGATCGTGCGCGTCGCCTTGCAGAGGCGGTGACTGCGACGACTGCGTCGCGGCTGCGCCTGACTCTTCGACGACGTGATCGTTTTTGCGCGACGACATCTCTATGCATCGCCTTGTGATAGCAACGGCAGCATCGGTATGCGCGCAGCACGCACTTCGATCAACAGCGCTGGCGCCGGCAGCAACGACGGCAGCGGTGTGCGGGCCGCACGCGCTTCGATCAACAGCGACGGCGCGGATGCAATATCGGAAGCAACACTACCGCCGCCGCCGCAGGCGCCCCGCCCGGTTCACCCGCCATGCTGCGTGCGGGCGATTTCCCGAAGCGCGAGCTTATCGACCTTGCCGGTTGCGTTCAGCGGCAGCGCTTCGACCAGCACCAGTTCGCGAGGCGCCTTGTAATCCGCCATCTGTTCCCTGCACCAGGCGAGCAGCGCTTCGGGTTCGGGCGCGGCGCCGGGCGTCGGCATCACGAAAGCCATGCCCGACTCCCCCGTCTTGTCATTCGGCACGCCGATCACGGCCACCTGCGCGATCGCTTCGTGCTCGAACATTTTGCTCTCCACTTCGGCCGGGTACACGTTGAAGCCGTTCATGATGTACATGTCCTTGATGCGATCCGTGATGCGCAGGTAGCCGCGTTCGTCCAGCACGCCGACATCGCCGGTGTGCAGCCACCCGTCCGCGTCAACAGCCTCTGCGCTCTGCTCGGGGTCGCCCCAGTAGCCCTTCATCACGTTGTAGCCGCGCACCCAAATTTCTCCGGGCTCGCCGGTCGGCACGGGCTTGCCCGCGTTGTCCACGCAGATCACTTCCACGTCCGGAAAGGCGCGCCCGGAGGTGGTGGCGATGGTTTCCGGGTCGTCGTCCGGGTTGCACATCGAAACGCAGCCCGTGCTTTCGCTGAGGCCGTAGGCTGTAATCACCGTCTCGAAGCCGAGTTCGCTGCGCATGCGTCGCACCAGTTCAACAGGCACCACCGCGGCGCCGGTGACGGCCAGGCGCAAACTGGAAAGGTCGAAGTCGCCGCGCTGCGGATGCGCCAGCACGGCCTGGTACATGCTGGGCGCGCCGGGCCACACGCTGACGCGGTCGTCCTGGATGCGCCGCAGCAGGGCGGGCACGTCGAAGCCGCGCTCGGGAAGGATCGTTGCGCCGCGCATCAGGCAGGCCAGCCAGCCGGCCTTGCTGCCAAAAGAATGCGAAAAGGGCGGGATGATCAGCGAGCGGTCGCCGCGCTCAAGGCCGACGCCCCGACTCCATGCATCGAAGGTGCGCAGGTTCTGCCCGTGGGTGCTCATCACCGCTTTCGGTTTGCCCGTGGTGCCCGAAGTGAACACCAGGTCTGCGATGTCTTCCGGGCCGACCGCATCGGCGCGCTCACGCGCCTGCTGCGGATCAATCGCATCGCCCATCGCCAGGAAGTCGGCGAAAGCAAGCGCGCCATCGGCTTCGCCGCGCAGACACACCGTGTGCTCCAGCGAAGGCGCGCGCTCCCGCAAAACGGCGGCGGCCGGGTTGCCCGCTTCGCTTTCGCCGAGCGTGCACAGCATGCAGGCCGACACGCGCTCCAGCACCTCCGCCGCTTCGTTTGCGGTGTAGCGGAAGTTGAGCGCGGTGAGGATGGCGCCCGCCTGTTGCAGGCCGATGGCCGCCACCACCCATTCCGGTATGTTGGGCGCCCAGATGGCGACCCGGCTGCCCGGCGCTACGCCGCAGGCGATGAAGGCGCGCGCGGCCTGCTCTGCGGCGTCGGCCATGCGGCGAAAGCTGAACACGAAGCCTTCGTCTTCGAGAAAGGTCGCATCGCCGTAGCGCCTGGCTGCGCGGCGCATCAGGCGCGGCAGCGTGCTTTCGCCCCACTGCCGGGGCGTGAGTTCTGCCTGTTCGTCGTGTTCGTCGTGTTCGGATGCGTGTTCGCTCACGTGCGCCTCTGGTGTGCTGCTCCGCCGCTCTGCCGTGCGGGCCGCTCGGCTTGCAAAACGGAACGTATCTTAATAGGATACGGCAAGTCAGCAAGTCGTCTGCGTCGCACCCCGGAGCACCCCCCACTTTATTCAGCCCTCGGCGGGCCGTGAGCGCACCATGAAGATCGGATTTTCACAGGCCGACGAGGACTTTCGCCGCGAAGCCGCGGCGTGGCTGGAAGATGCGCTCTCCGGCGAGTTCGCCGCGCTGCGCGGCCGGGGCGGCCCCGGCGACGACGCCGCGCTGATAGAAGAGCGCAAGGCCTTCGAGCGCAAGCTGGCCGAGGGGGGATACTGCTGCCCCGGCTGGCCCGTGGAGCACGGCGGCCGCGGGCTCTCGCTCGCGCAGGAGGTGATTTTCTACGAAGAGTATGCGCGGGCGAGAGCCCGCGGCCGCCGTGCTCCACGGG
>CAZJXU010000317.1:0-5700 GCA_964550095.1 uncultured Spirochaetales bacterium
GGCAACATGAATCCGGGCGACGGAAGCCTGGGCGAAGGCATGGTGTTGCCCTTCACCCTGGGCGTGCTGACTGTCTTTGCCTGCTTCGCCTGGCTGGCCACCGGGCGCTACGCGCTGGCGCGCCTGCAGGACGAAGTGCAACAGCGCGAAGTGCTGGCGGAGGAAAGAGCGTGGGATACCTGATCACCGCGTACGCGGTGGCCGCGCTGGGCGTGTTCAGCTACGCCCTGCGCATTCACGAGCGCCGCAGGCGCCTGGCGGCCAGGCTCGCCGGGCAGGAGGAAGCGATGGCTGCGCGGAATGCTGCGACGGGCGGGCGGGCTTCCGACGCTTGACAGGCAAGCATCCGAGGGTCTATTAACAGGGCGCGGAATCGGAGACGGCGGGCCATGCCGCCGTCCGTATCGCCACATCCCCAAAGGGCGTCCTCCCCCCACAGCCGGGACGCCATCCGGGGCCCCACGCGGACGACGGGCCGGGGAAGTCGTCGCACACATATCGCGCCGGGCGCCAGAACGCGGGCGAGCGGCGCGGCGAACACCCCGGAGGCCCCCCACAAATGCAGGAAGTCAAGCGCGGCGTTGGTTACTGCGAAAACACCGAGTGCGCGGATTACGCCAGAGGCGTGTTTTTGCTGAATCACGGCGGGCAGTTCTACTGCCCGCGCTGCCGCGCGCTGGGCAGAACCGAAAAAGAGCGCGGCTTTTCCGCCGGCAACGCCGAAGTCTTCAAGGAAGTGCGGGTCGAGTACAACTTCGACCCGGTGGAGAGCGTGTACCGGGAAATCGCCATCGTGCGCGACGAGAGCCTGTGGGGTCCGAGCAATGTCTATACCCTGCAATCGCCCCTGATCAAAACCGAAAAGCGCGCACTTAAGGTGGCCGAAGCGATCCTGGCCAACCTCAACCACTACCGCTGGGCGGCCAAGGGCGACGAGCTGCCGCGCACCACCGAGCTGGTGCTCTCCTTCGACGAACCCCTGGATGTCTTTGTGAGCAAGGTTGCGAACCTGGGCCGGGAACTCGAACAGAGCATGCTGGGCGGCCAAGCCTGAAGCGACCGGAGCGGCGCACGAAAAGCACGCGTCGTCAAACAGAAACGCACGCAGTCAAAACCCGGCGGCGCGTTGTATCCGGGCGTGATGTGAAGAAGTGAAAAACGTTATCGCAGCGAAGCGCGCCCTCCGGGAAACAGCACCGGCGACGCGCACAATCGTCGGGACATGGCCCCTCGGAGAAACAGGGAAATTCCATTTACCCCCTTTTCCTTCGCAGACATGGGAAAATCTTACGTCAGGCCCGCAAAGGCGTTCACGACACGATTTTCGAGATCGGCAGCTCCACGATGTCGCGCGCGCCCTTCTCCACCAGTTTCGGCAGCAGCTCGCGCACCACGGCCTCTTCGACAATGGTGTTGATGGCCACGAAGGAGTCGTCCGCCAGGGTGGAGAGGGTGGGGCTGCCGAGAGCGGGCAGCACGCCCAGCACCGCGTCCAGGTTCTTGCGGTGCACGTTCATCATCAGGCAGACGCGGCCTGCCGCGGCGATGGCGCCCTTCAGCATGAGCAGCATGCCCTCGATCTTGCGGCGCTTGGCGTCGTCCTCCCAGGCCTTGCGGTTGACGATGAAGCGCGGCGAGGTTTCGAGCACGACGTCCAGCACGCGCAGGTTGTTGGCGCGAATCGAAGAGCCCGTTTCCGAAACATCCACAATGGCGTCGGCCAGCACGGGCGGCTTCACCTCGGTGGCCCCCCAGGAAAACTCCACGTGGGCGCGCACCCCCTTTTCCCGCAGGTAGCGGCGCGTCAGGCCCACCGCCTCGGTTGCGATGTGCCCCCCTTCCAGGTCCTTCACCGAGCGGAACTTCGAGCCCTCCTTCACCGCGAGCAGCCAGCGCACCTCGCGGTAGTTGGACCACGGCGCCCGCAGGTCGGCGAGTTCCCGCACCTTGGCCCCGGTCTCGCGCACCCAGTCGAGGCCGGTGATGCCCGCGTCCAAAACGCCCTGCTCGACGTAGCGCGCCATTTCCTGCGCGCGGATCAGCAGGCAGCGTACCTCGGGATCGTCGATTACCGGGTAGTAGGAGCGCTCGCGAATCGAAAGGTTGTAGCCCGCCAGCTCGAAGAGCTTGACCGTGGTCTCCTGCAGGCTGCCCTTGGGAATGCCGAGCGTCAGTTGCGCGGTGTTGCGAGGGCTCACTCGCCGTACACCTCCCGGGGGTCGAACACCCGCTCCCCCTCCTCCCGCCACGCGGCGCCGTCCCACCTGCGGTAGAAGCAGCTTCGCCGGCCGGTGTGACAGGCCGCGCCGCCGCGCTGCTCCACCCGTGCGAGCACCGCGTCGGCGTCGCAATCCACGCGCAGTTCCACCAGGCGCTGCGTGTTTCCGCTTTGCTCGCCCTTGTGCCACAGTTCGCTGCGCGAGGTGCTCCAGTACACCAGTTCGCCCAGTTCCAGGGTTTTGCGAAAGGCCGCTTCGTTCATGTAGGCGACCATCAGGACCTCACCGCTTAGGTGATCCTGGACGATGGCGGGGACCAGGCCCCCGCGCTTGGCGAAATCGGGCAGCGATGCGTCCTGCATAATGCGCCTCATATTAACAAACAGGGCGCGCATGCGCAGCCTGACTCGCAGCCTGTCTTGTCAACGGAAGCGGTCGGTCGCCGCCCCGGTTCGGAAGGCGGAGACTGCCCGGAGGCGGCGACCGACCGCATCGGACGCGGGCAACCTGACCCATCAGCGGGACGCCCGGCGGCGGCCCGGGACAAATCCGCGAGGCGCGGGCTCGCAACCTGACACCTCAACGGAGACGCCGATGCCGCCATCAAGCCTGCCCGGGACGAATCAGCGACATCGGCTACGCCGGGCGATACGGCGGCATCAACCGATATGCAATACGCGCAGGCGGGCGAAGGGGCGGAAGCCTATGCCCGTGTAGAGCTTCATGCCCGCCCGGTTGCCGTCCACCACGCTGAGCTGCACGTGTGCCGCGCCGGAGACGAAGGCCTGCTTGCACAGCGATGCGATGCAGGCCGCGGCAATGCCGCGCCGTCGCTGCGACGGCTCGGTGTAAACCCCCTGCAAAAACCAGCCGCGCCGGGAGCACACTTCCCGGTAGCAGCAGAACACCACCCGGCCCCGCAGCACGCCCACCACGGCCCGGTGCAGGCTGCGTGTTACCCAGAAGCGGAAGGCCGGGGCGGAATGCGCCAGCAGCGGGTCGGGGCGCCCCTCCCCTAACAGGCTCCCTCGACCGGCGCGCAGCAGCGCCTCGCTGTCGCCCGGCTCGGCCCGGCGCAGCGTGAGCCCCGGCGGGCCCGGCCTGCTGCGCACGGCGCCGGGTTCGATCAACAGCGCGTGCTCGATGCGGTCCATTTGCATGTCGCCCTGCGCGAGCGCGGCCGGCAGCGGAGTCAGGCGCTCGGCGCGGCTGCGCAGCTGTACACCCCGGAGTTCTTTGCGCTGCGCAAACACGGCCCGCACAAAATCGGGGGCGACCTCCGCGTCAAAAAGGGCCGAGGGCTGCAGCGCGAGCACCCCCACCGGCTCGGCGCCGTGAAAGCCGGCGAAGAGTTCCGGGGCGCCCCGGCGCGAATGCGCGCGTTCCAGCGCATCCAGCAGCGGCAGGTTGATGTGCGGCTCGCGCTCCAGGTAAGAGCGCACGGCAGGCCGCTGTTCGGGGCGCAGCGCCTGCACATCGATGTCGCGGGTTTCGGAGCCTTTGCGGGTTTCGGGGATCCCGGATGTCTCGCGGGTTTCGCAGGGCTCTCGGGCTTCGGATGCCTCGCGGGTTTCGGTGACTTTTCGGGCCTCGCGGGCTTCGGTGGTCTCGGGGGTGTTGCGGGTTTCGTGCGCCATGCCTGCCCTACCCGATGCGGGCGAGCAGCGCGCCTTCCTCCACGCTGTCTCCCTCTTCCACCCGGAGTTCCAGCAGCGCGCCATTGCCGGGCGCCGGCACGGGAATCTCCATCTTCATGGATTCGATGATCAGCAGCGTCTCGCCTGCTTCCACGCGCTCCCCCACCTGCTTCTCGATTTTCCAGACCTTGCCGGCGACCTCGGCTTTCACATCGACGGGCATGGCGCGCCTCCTTTCTGCTTTCCGGTTGCTGCTCTCCGGTTGCCGCTTTGCGGTTTCCGCTTGCCGCGCTTCCGGCTTTCGCTTCCCGATTGCCGGTTCCCTGTTCCCGCTTTCCGCTTGCCGCGCTTGCGGCTTTCGCTTTCCGCTTGCCGCGCTTCCCGGTTTCCGTTGCCCGCTCCCTGCCTCTTCCGTTTTGCGCTTCCTGCTTTCGGGGCGGGGCGCACAGCATAACCCCTTCCTGGGCGGCCGGCGCTCGCTATCTTCCGGGGCGCCATGCTGGAAACACTGACACGGGGCTTCACCAATGCGCGGGGGCGCCTGGCCGGGGTGCGCACCTTAGGCGAAAAGAACATCCAGGAGGCGCTGACCGAGGTGCGGCGCGCCCTGCTGGAAGCGGACGTGGACCTGCAGCAGACGGAGGACTTCCTGGCCCGGGTGCGGGAAAAGGCGCTGGGCCAGGAGGTGGCGACACGCGCGCGGGGCAAGGACGGCAAGATGCTGCGCGCGGACCCTGCCGCGCACTTCACCGCAATTTGCGAGCGCGAGCTGTGCGCGCTGATGGAAAGCGGCGACGGCGATGCGGAAGCTGCCGGCGATGCCGGCCTCGGCTCGGTGATGCTGATCGGCCTGCAGGGCGTCGGCAAAACCACGCTGGCCGCCAAGCTCGCGCATCGCCTGCAGCAGGCGGGCAAGCGCGTGCTGCTGGCTGCAGCCGACGTGCAGCGCCCCGCCGCGGCGGAGCAGTTGGAGGCGCTGGGAACAGGCATCGGCGCGACGGTGCTGCGCGGCGCGGCGGGGGAAGGCCCGGTCGAAATATGCGCGCGCGCGGCGAAGCAGCGACGCGATGAAGGCTTTGACGCCGTGATCTACGACACCGCAGGCCGCACGGCGATCGACGACGCCCTGCTGGAGGAACTGGCGGCCATTGACGCTGCCGCACGCCCCGAGAGCCGCCTGCTGGTGTGCGACGCCATGATGGGACGCGATGCGGTGCAAACGGCACAGCGCTTCGCCGCGCGCATCAAACTCGACGGCCTGGTGATGAGCAAGGCCGACAGCGACGCGCGCGGCGGCGCCGTCCTGGCCATGAAGACCGCCACCGGCGTGCCCATCCGCTTTCTCGGCACGGGCGAAGGGGTGAAGCAGCTCGAGGCCTTTCGACCGGAGGGCATCGCCTCGCGCATCCTCGGCATGGGCGACGTGGTGGGCCTGGTCAAGGACCTGGAAGGGGCGCTGGATGCAGAGCAGGCGGAGCGCGCGGAGCAGGATGCCGAGCGCATGCTCAAGGGCAGCTTCACCATGGAAGACCTGCTCGGTCAGTTCCGCACCTTGCGCAAGATGGGTTCGCTGAAGGATTTGATGGCGCGCCTGCCCGGCGCCGGCGCCCTGGCCGAGCAGGCGGACGAAGGCGAGCTGGGCCGGGTGGAAGCGATGATCCAGTCGATGACGCGCAGCGAACGCCTGCGCCCGGAGCTGATCGACAAGAGCCGCGCTGCGCGCATCGCCGGAGGCAGCGGACGCTCGGTGCAGGATGTCAGCGGCCTGCTGGACCGCTTCCGGCAGATGAAGCGCATGATGGGCAGGCTGGGCAAGATGGGAGGCAAGGGGGGCATGCCCGCGC
>CAZJXU010000318.1:0-2478 GCA_964550095.1 uncultured Spirochaetales bacterium
CGCGCGCATGCAGGTGATCATCCTGTCGGACACCTTCTACGACTTCGCCGCGCCGCTCATGAAGCAACTGGCCTGGCCCACGCTCTTTTGTCACGACCTCGAAACGGACGCCGGGGGGCGCATCGTGAACTACCGGCTGCGTCAGAAAGACCCGAAGCGCAAGGCGGTAAAGGCGCTTCACGGGCTCGGCTTTCGCACCATCGCGGCGGGCGATTCCTACAACGACGCGAGCATGCTGGAGGAGGCCGATGCGGGCATCTGGTTCCGGCCGCCCGAGAGCGTGACACGGGATTATTCAAAGTTCCCGGTGGCCTCGAGTTACGAGGAACTCGAGGTGGAGTTTGAGCGCGCCACCCGAAAGGTCGGCTTCGGCGGCGACAACGACGGCAGCGGCAACGGCAGCGGCGACAACAACGCATAGCGGAACAAAGGACGTATCCATGATGCACGGAAAACACTGGCTGATCCCGGCTCTGGCTCTGGCGCTGCTGACGATGGCTTGCGGGCCGGACGAAACATCGCCCGGCGCAGCCGACACGGGGGGAGCGGGCGCGGGCGCGCAGCAAGAGGCGCCAAGCGGACCGGCGGGTGATGCCGCGCCGGGCGCCGGAAGCGATGCGACCGTCGGTGGAGGCAATGCGGCGGCGGGCACGGCGGGGGAAAGCGCGGTCGGCGCTGCGCCGGGCGCCGGAACGGACGCGACCGTTGGCGGAAGTGATGCGGGCGGTTCAGCGGCGCGTGCGGCGGGACCTTACGCCTGCATCCCGGGCGATGCGAAGGCAGGCGGCGTGCACTACCAGACCCTGTGCGCAAGCTGCCATGGCCAGGACGGCGGGGGCGACGGCCCGGCCGCTGCGGCGCTGGAACCAAAGCCGGCCAGCCACCGGGACGGCGCGCACATGAACGCGCTCAGCAACGCGCATCTTACGCGGGTGATCGCCAAGGGCGGCGCCGCGGCGGGCAAATCGCCCCTGATGGCGCCCTTCGGCGAGGTGCTCGGCGAAGCGGGCGTGCAGGACGTAACCGCCTTCGTGCGCACGCTGGCCGCGCCGCCTTACGCATGTCCGTGACGCCGCAAAGCCGGCCCTGACTCATCACCAAACGTGGCCGGCTTCTGTCGCACAGCGACGGTAGATGGCCCCGACTCATCACCCGACGTGGCCAGTTGCCGTCACACAGCGATGGTGGCCGGCCTTACCGGTCACGTTTCAAGGAACGCGCACGTCAACGTTGCGCACTCCGGGCTGCTTGAACATCGGCAAGTTCAACGGCTGATACGTCAGCACCAGCGCGCGGCGCGGCTCCGGGGAATGGTTCGGTTGCGAACCGTGCACGAGGTGCGGTGAGAAGAACACCGCGCCGCCTGCCGCCATTTCTACCGGGACCTGCTGCGTGTCGTCCAGGTAATCCGGGTGCGTGAAGAGCGGGCCGAGCACGCCCTCGCCCTGGCGGCCGGGCAAGCACCCCCGCTTGTGGGTGCCCCGGATCACCCGGAAACAGCCGTTGCCCGTGTGCGCATCGTCGAGCGCGACCAGCACGTTGGGCAGGCGGTCCACGTGATCGCAGAAGTGAGTCCAGTAGGGGGAATCCTGGTGCCACCGGAAGGCGGAGCCCTCGCCGGGGCGCTTCATGTTCAGCTTGTCGGTGAACAGCGCCACCCCGGCAACATTCAGCAGGCCGCACATCGGCGCCGCCAGGCGCGCGTCATCCACCAGGGCTTCGAAGCCCGGGTGCAGCGAGTGAAAGGGTTCGATCACGCGAATCGTGCGCGAACCCGGCGCGTGCTCCAGTTGCACCGTGGCGATGGCCTTGCCGAAGTCCACTTCCACGTAGCGGTTGCCGTCGATGGCGTAGCTGTGCGCTCCCCTGTTCAGCAGCGCTTCGGCGCGTGCGACAACATCTTCCAGCGCGGCGCACAGGGCCTCCACCTCGGCCGGGGAAAAGACGCGCTCGCGCACGAAGAAGCCGTCCTCTTCGTATTGCAGACGCTCGCCGGGGCTGAGCACCGGGTCGGCGGCAGACGCGCTGGCCCCCTGCGAAGCCGGGGCTTCACCGGACGCAGCGTCGGGCACCGTCGGGCCGGAAGGCGCGGCAACGTCGCCGCGCACAGCCGGAGCGGAAGACGCGGCAACGTCGGCACCGACTCGCACGACCGGAGCGCCAGCGGTGCACACAGCCGGGTTGTCGCAAGGCGCAACAGCGACGTCGCCCGGCGCAGCAAAGGACGCGGCAACAGCGCCGGGCGTCGTGTCCTGCAAAGCCGGGGCTTCACCGGACGCAGCGTCGCGCACAACGGGAGATTCACTGGACGCGGCGACAGCGCCGGAACCGGCCCCACCCGGCCCGCGTGCGGCGCGTGCGCTTTCAGGCATCGTCGGCGCCGGGCGCTTTGCGGGCAGCCGCGCCCTTCAGCGTCAGCGGATTGCGCGCGAAGATGAACTCTTCGACGGGCGCGCCCCCGACCAGGTGTTCCTGGAT
>CAZJXU010000319.1:0-6523 GCA_964550095.1 uncultured Spirochaetales bacterium
CTGCCGGTACCCGACGGCGGTGCCGCCACGCTGGCGGTGGTGGCGGCGATGGAAGGCGACAAGACCGTGCTGGCGCTGACGGATCTCTCCGGGCCGGGCGTCGAGCGCCAGGTGCTGGAGAGCTTCGACCCGAGCCGCAAGCTGGCGCGCATCCAGTTCAAGGATGCGCCGGCCGAGCGCCTCGAGGGGGACGGCGCGCAGGTGATCAACGATGTGCTGGACCGCGCGGCCGTTTTGATCGCCTACGAACAAATCGGCGGGGCCGAGCGCGCGCTGGAGATGACCCGCGCCCACACCATGGGACGCTTCGCCTTCGGTCGCCCGGTGGCGAGCTTCCAGGCGCTCAAGCACCGCCTGGCCGATCTCTACGGCAAGATCCAGGTGGCGATTTCCAACGGCTACTGGGCGGCCTGGGCGCTGGAGAACGGCGAGGCCGAACTCGCACAGGCCGCGGCGGCGGTGCGCGTGGCGGCCAGCGACGCCTTCGTGCTCGCCGCCGAAGAGATGATCCAGATGCACGGCGGCGTGGGCTTCACCTGGGAATACGACTGCCACCTCTTCTACCGCCGCGCCAAGGGCACGGCGCACGTGATCGGCACGCCGGACGAATGGCGCGAGAAGTTCGTCGCCCGCACCGATGCGGCGCTCTCGGCGGCCAAGTCGGCCTAAAGCGCGCCCCCGCGCTGCGAGGCGCACACGGCGAGGCCCGGCCCAGGGGCGACAGGGCCGCAACGCAACAACCACCTGGGCGACAACCAGGACAACCGGACAACCGGACGACAACAAAAAGGGAGGAAGCTCCGATGGATTTCAAAGACACACCCGAAGAGGCGGCGTTTCGAGTCAAGGCGCGCGCCTTTCTCGAACAGCACCTCACGCCGCTGTCGCCGGGCGAAAACGCCCCGGGCCTGCTCGACGAGAATGACGACGAGGTCGCATGGGCCAAGCAATGGCAGACCACCAAGTTCGACAACGGCTGGGCCGTGCTGACCTGGCCCAAGGAATACGGCGGGCAGGCGATGGGCAGGCTGGAAGCGGCCGTGTTCTCGCAGGAGGAGGCGAAGTTCCACACGCCGCCGGAGATTTACGGCATCGGCCACGGCATGCTCGGCCCGACCCTGATGGCGCACGGCACGGACGAACAGAAGGAGCGCTACCTGAAGGAGATGGCGCGCGGCCAGGTGGTGTGGTGCCAGCTCTTCAGCGAGCCGGCTGCGGGCAGCGACCTCGCCGGCCTGCGCACCACGGCGGTGCAGGAGGGCGACAACTGGCGCATCAACGGTCAGAAGATCTGGTCCACCGGCGCGCACTTCTGCGATTACGGCATGATTGTTACGCGCACCGACCCGAACCTGCCCAAGCACGACGGGCTCACCTACTTCATCGTGGACATGAAGGACCCCGGCGTGGAGTGCCGCCCGATCAAGCAGATCAACGGCGGCTCGGGCTTCAACGAGGTGTTCTTCAGCGACGTGGTGGTTCCGGATTCGCAGCGTCTTGGCGGCGTCGGCGAGGGCTGGAAGGTTTCCATCACCACCCTGATGAACGAGCGCGTGTCGATCGGCGCGGGCGGCGCGGGCGGCCGCAGCCGAGAGCTGTTCCGCCTGGCCCGGGAGTGCAGCCGGGGCGGTCGTCCCGCCTTCGAGGACGCCTCCGTGCGGCGCCGCCTGGCGGACATCCTGATTGCCTCAAAGGGCCTGCAGTTCACCGGCTACCGCATCCAGTCGGCCCTGGCGCGCGGCGTAACGCCGGGCCCGGAGGGCTCGATCTCCAAGGCGATCGGCGCGCCCCTGGCCCAGCAGATGGCCTCCTTCGCCATGGAGATGCAGGGCGCGCTGGGCGGGGTGTGCGACCCCGACCTGGCTGCCGGAGGCGGCGCCTGGCAGGAGATGTACCTGGGCTCGCCGGGCCTGCGCATCGCGGGCGGCACGGACGAGATACTGAAGAACATCATTGCCGAGCGGGTGCTGGGCCTGCCCGCCGAGCACCGCGTGGACAAGGGCGTGCCGTTCAGGGATGTGCCCACCGGCGCCTGAGTTGGAGCGGTCGGCGCGCTTCGCAGCGGGCGAAAATTCGGCTTGACCGGCGCCCGGCGGACGTGTAATCTGCACCCGGAAATGCACCAGAGCCCCCCACACCTCCATATCGCCGACCCAGAACCGGCGGCGCCGCCATGTCAGGCTTAGACATGGAAGCGCTGCCGACGGCCCCGATCGTCGGGCATTGCCTGTGTCGTCCTGAATCGGGGCCGCCCGTTGCGGGCGGTCGTATCGGCCCCGTAACCACCAGCCACCCCTTCACGGCGGCGCCGCCATGTCAGGTCTAGACATGGAAGCGCTGCTGCTGGCAGTGATCATCGGGCTGTGCCTGGTGTGCTCTGCATTCTTTTCGGGAAGCGAAACGGCGCTGCTGCGCCTCTCCCGCCGCGAGATGGAGGATGAGGCCAGGAAGGATGAGGCCGGCCTGGCGGCGACAGCCGCGCGCGACCTTCTGAAGAACACCTCGCGCATGCTGGTGACGCTGCTGGTCGGCACCAACCTGGTGAACATCCTGGGCGCCGTGGTGGCCTCGGCGCTGGCGGTGCGGCTGCTGGGCGAGCGCCTCGGCATCATCGTCTCCACCCTGGTGATGACGCTGCTGATGCTGATCGTGTGCGAAATTTTCCCCAAGGCGCTGGCCGCGCGCAGCCCGAAACGGGTCGGCCTGTTTATCGCCCTGCCGATTTACCTGCTGCACCAGCTCATGCGCCCGATCCACTTTGTCTTTGACTACACCATCGAGCCGATCCTGCGCCGCTTCGACGCGGCCGAGCGCGGGGACCAGACCGCCGAGATGCTGATGCGTCTGGCGCGCGAGGAGACTGAAGAAAACGGAGAAGGCAAAGAGGCGGAAAGGCCGAAGCAGATCGCCATCATCGGCGCCACCGCCGGCGCCGCCGAAATGCAGGTGGAAGAGATCATGACGCCGTGCGCCGAAATATTCTCCGCTTCCGTCAACGATGCGCCCACCGATGTGCTGGAAGCCTTGCTCGAAGAGCGCTACTCGCGCATCCCGGTGTACGAAAATGACATCGACGATGTGCTGGGCGTCTGCCACCTGAAAGATCTCGCCAGGCGCCTGCACAGCGCGGGCGGCTTTTCACTGCGCGACATTCTGAAACCGGCGCTGAAAGTCCCGGAGCGAAAGCCCATCCTGCAGCTCCTGACCGACATGCAGCAAAATCGCCTGCACATGGCCATTGTTCAGAACTCGGAAGGGGAGACGCTCGGCCTGTGCACGCAGGAAGACATCCTCGAGGAAATCGTCGGTGAGATCCGCGATGAATTCGACAGCGAAGAGCTGGGGATGATCAAAACGAAAGATTCGTTCTATGAAGTGCAAGCCCGCATCAAGGTGCGCGACTTCAACCGCCACACCGGCATCCACGTGCCGGCGGAGCGGGGCGACACCTTCGGCGGCCTGGTCTTCAACACCCTGGGCCGCGCGCCGAACCCGGACGAATGCGTCGAAATCCCCGGTTTCAAACTGACCATCACCGGCGCCATCGACGACCCCGAAACCCGGGTGCGCATCACGCCCCTGAAAGGGATGCCGGAGGAAGAAGCGCAGCAGGATAGGGACGAGCAGGGCGAGCAGGATCAGCAAGACGACCAGGGCCAGCAGGACCAGGCAGCGCCGGTCTGAGAGTCCGGCGCGTCTATTCGGCGTCCGCGAACTTCGGCGGGCGCTTTTCCATGTTGGCCCTGACCGCCTCGAGCTGGTTGGGCTTGCCCATCACCGTGCGTTGCAGCGCGGCTTCCAGCGCCAGCCCCTCGGAATAATCGCCCACCACGGCCCGGTTCCAAAGCTGCTTGGCGGCGCGCACCGCGGTGGGGTTTCGGCCTGCGATCTCCTTTGCAAGCGCCATGGCGTCTTCGTGGGGCTGTTCGCTCAGGTGCGTTACCAGGCCGATCTCCTTCGCCTCGGCGCCCGAGACCTCGCGCCCGGTGAAGGTCAGTTCCTTGGCGAGGTCCAGGCCGAGCAGGTGGCGCAGGGACTGCGTGCCGGACACGTCGGGGATCAGCCCCCAGTGAATTTCGCGAAGGGAAAAGCGCGCGCCTTGCGTGGCGAAGCGGATGTCCGCCGCCGCGGCGAGCTGCGTGCCGCCGCCGAAGGCCACGCCGTGCACGGCGGCGATAACCGGCAGCGGAATTTCCTGCCACACCCAGCAGGCGCGCTGCACGAAGTTGGCCGGGCTGTCTTCGGAGGCCGCCAAAAGGTCCGGCCCGTCTTTCCCGGCGCCGCCCGCCATCAGGCCGGGAATGTCGAGCCCGGCGCAAAACGCCCGCCCCTCGCCCGAGAGCACCACCGCGCGCAGGCCCGGGTCCTTGCCGAGCTCGATGCCGCACTCCGCCAGCTCGGAGAACATCTGCAAATCCATGGCGTTCAGCTTGTCCGGGCGCGCGAGGCGCACGTCGGCGATGCCGTCTTTCTTTTCTACGTTCAGGCGTTCGAACATGGGCTTCTCCTGGGCCCGGGCCGGGCCTGTTGAATGGAAGGTGGATGCAGCGGCAGCGTAGTACGGGCGGGAGCCGCCCGCATGCATGGCCCGCCCGCCCGGCGCTCAATACGCGAGCGCGGGCAGCCGGCTCACCAGGCCGGGCCAGATGAAAATCGCGGCCACGCCCACGAGTTGCAGCAGCACGAAGGGCGCTATGCCCCGGTAGATCTGCGCCAGTTCCACGCCCGGCGGTGCCACGCCCTTCAGGTAGAAGAGCGCAAAGCCGACCGGCGGCGTCAGGAAAGAGGTCTGCAGGCACACGGCAATCAGCACCGTCAGCCACAGCTTGTCGATGCCGAGCGGCTGCGTGATCGGCTCGATCAGCGGCAGCACCACCAGGGTGATTTCGATCCAGTCGAGAAAGAAGCCCAGCAGGAACACCATCAGCAGCAGGCAGATCACCACGCCGTTTTCGCCGAAGGGCAGGCCCTGGATGACGGCGCCGATCACCTCGTCGCCGCCCAGCCCGCGCAGCACCACCGAGAAGGAAGCGGCGCCCAGGAAGATGGCGAAGATGAAGGCGGCTACCCGCGCGGTCGCGCGCGAGACCTCGCGCAGCACGGCGAGCGGAAGCCTGCCGCGCGCCCAGGCCAGCAAGGTCGCGCCGAAGGCGCCGACTCCCGCCGCCTCCGAAGGCGAGACCACGCCGAAAAAAATGGCGCCGAGCACGGCGAAAATAAGCGCGAGCGGCGGCGCCAGGCTCTTCAGCAGCAAGAGCCCGGCGCCGGCCCGGGCGGGCGCATGCCTTGCCGGCGCGAGTTCCGGGCGCAGGCTGCAGCGCAGCACCAGGTACGCGAGGTAGAGCGCGGCCAGCAGCAGGCCCGGCAGGAGCGCGCCCAGGAACAGGTCGCCCACCGAGAGCTGCATGGGTTCGCTCATCAACACCAGCATGATGCTCGGCGGGATCAGGATGCCGAGGCAGCCGGAAGCGGCCACCGTGCCCAGCGCCAGCTCGGGCTGGTAGCGGTCTTCCAGCATGGCGGGCAGGGCCAGCGTGCCGAGCAGCGCCACCGAAGCGCCGATGATGCCCGTGCCGGCCGCGAGCACCACGCCCAGCAGCGAAGCGGAAATGGCGAGCCCGCCCGGCGTGCCGGCCAGGAGGCTTTGCATGGCGCGCAGCAGGTCGTCTGCGATGCCCGAGCGATCCAGCATGTGCCCCATGAAGATGAACAGGGGCAAGGACACCAGGCCGTAGTTCGACATGATGTCGTAAGTGCGATCGACGACCAGGCCCAGCGTGCGCAGGTCTGCGTCCACTTCAAAGCCTGCCGCGCCGAGCGCCTCGCCCAGCAGGGCAAAGAGCAGGCCGACTCCGGCCAGCACCCAGGCGACCGGGTAGCCCGTGAAGAGCAGCGCGATGAACACGCCGAACATCAGCAGCACCAGCGCGACGTTTAACTCCACGGCCCGCTCACGCGCCGCCCCGCCCGCTTCGGGTCGCGGCGGCTGTCGGCTTCCGCTTTGCGGCGAAGTCCGGTTGGCCGGACTTTGCCTCGCCTGCGTTTTCCTTTTCGTTTCCGTGCGCTTCTTCTTCGGGCGCGGCGCCGAGCAGCACGGCTGCAGCGCGCGCGGCGACGGCCGTGGCCTGCAGGCTGAGCAGCAGCAGGCCGGCGAAGAGCACGAACTTGATCGCCCAGCGCGCGGGCAGACCGCTCGACATGGCGGAGCGCTCGCCGATCGACCAGGCGCGCTGGAAGTACTCGAAGGCGGCGAGGTCCGCGATCGCCAGGAAGGGCAGCAGCAGCAACAGCGTGCCGAGCAGTTCCACCCAGGCCCTGCCGTGCTTTGATATGCGCCGACTGAACAGGTTCACGCGCACGTGTTCGTCCTGCGCCATGGCGTAGGCGAAGCAGAGCAAAAAGCCCGCCGAAAAGAGGTGCCACTGCAGCTCTTCGAGTTCGATGAAGCCCCGGCCCAGGCCGTAGCGCAGCGCCACGTTGACGATCAGCACCAGCATCAGCAGGGGATACAGCCAGGCTGCAG
>CAZJXU010000320.1:0-6956 GCA_964550095.1 uncultured Spirochaetales bacterium
ACCTCGGAGTTGCCGATCAGGTGCAGGGTCTCGGGGAAGGCCGCCAGCCCCCGCTCAAGCCAGCGCTTCACCTCCGGCAAAGGGCCGGCCACGCCGCCGCTGGAGCTGTAGTCGATGGTCGCATCCGCAGTGAACACCTGGTCCAGCAGATCCCAGTTTTTCTCGTCGATGGCCTTGGTGTAGCGCACCAGCAGGTCGTTGATTTCGAGGCGGTCGGAGAGTTCCTGGAGTGAAAAGGCCATCTGGGGCTCCTGTCGGCTGAGGGATGAGGGGGATGCCGGGCAGTTCCGGCGGAGGCGCGGCAGCAAAGGCGCGGGCGCGGGGGGATGATACGGCAGCTCGAAGCGGGCCGCCCCGTCCGTGGGCAAGTCAGGGCCCGGATTCCCGGCGATGGGCGGCTGATTTTTCTCCGAAAAAAGCTATTGACACCCTCGGGTGTAACAGGGAATATACGGTTGTGGTTACGGCCCTCCCCGCCGAGCCCACATCCTCCAAGCACCCCGTCGCAAGGCTTGCGGCGGGTCTGTCACCACAACCAGGAGGAGAAGACCATGGCCAAGAAGGTCGCAAAGGTCGGCATCAAGAGGGCAAAGGACTGGCTGTACTTCCTCGACCGCCGGGGCAACGTCGCCCGGGTGCGCCGCGCAGGCGGCGGGGGCAAGGCGAGGAAGGGCACGCGCGAAGTCGTCGCCAAAGTCGGCGTGGAGAAGGAGGAAGGCTTCCTCTACTTCATCGACAAGGACGGCGACGTTTCGCGGGCCAAGATGGTGCGCCGGGGCCGCAGGCCCGCACGCCGCAGCAAGTCCACGACGGCGAAGCGGCGCACGACCCGAAGCACGCGCACCACGCGCAGCCGTCGCACGACCCGCAGCACGGCCCGGCGTCGCAGCGCCAAGACTGCACGCCGTCGCTAGTCCGCGCCTGCTGTGCAGCGGCCCCGCGCCGCGCGCGCAGCCTGCGCCAAGCCGGCCCGGACAAGTCCGGGCCGAGGGGCGACGAGGGGGCGGCCCGGCTTGTCCGCCGGGGCCGCTCCCTCGCCTCGCCTTTTTGCGTCTCGTTTCGCACCGGGGGCGCGACGCAGCTTGGCGGCGGACGGCAGCTTGCAGGGCCGCTGAGTTTCCGAAGTCCGGTCTGGTGGTCGATCATGGCAGCCGTGCCGATTCACCGGTGGCCGCGTGGCCGACAGGGCCGGCTTCCGCCGCTTGGCGGCGTCCGCTTCCAGGCAGCGGCCAACTCCGCCGATTGGTAAGTCACCGCCAAGGCGGTAACCTGCCGTGCAAGGAGAGCGGGGCGGCATGGAGGCGCTCCGCTGCACACCGCGCATTTTGAGCACTGACCCGAATGCCATCGAGGGGGCCCGGCGCGGCGCCGGAGAGCGCCCCTACACCATCCTCGTTCTTGACGACGAAGCGGGCGTGGTCGAGTCCATCGCCCTCACGCTGCAGGACGATTACGAGGTGCTGTGCTCGACGGACCCGGAGCAGGCGCTCGGCATCCTCGAGCGCGAAGACATCGCGCTGGTGATCGTGGACAACGTGATGCCGCACATGAGCGGCGTCGAGTTCCTGGAGCGCGCGCTCGAGGTGCGCCCCGAGGCGGTGCGCATGATGCTCACCGGCCAGGCGGACATCGAATCGGTGATCCGCGCCATCAACGACGGGCGCATCTACCGCTACATCACCAAGCCCTGGGAGCCGGCGGACCTGCGGCTGGACGTGCGGCGCGCGCTCGACGCCTACAGCCTGGCGGGAGAGAAGGCGCAACTGGCAGACGCGCTGGCCGCGGCCAACGAGAAGCTGCGCGCCGAGAACCTGTTCCTGCGCCGCGAGATCACGCACAAGTACGCCTTCGAAAACATCATCGGCGACAGCCCCGCCATGCAGCGCGTCTTCGACATCATGGACAAGGTGGCGAAGACCGAAGCCACGGTGCTGCTCACCGGCGAAACCGGAACCGGCAAGGACCTGGTGGCGCGCGCCATCCACAACGGCGGCGCACGCGCGCGCCGCCGCTTCGTGGCGCAAAACTGCGGCGCGCTGCCGGAGACGCTGCTGGAGAGCGAACTCTTCGGCCACCGGCGCGGCGCCTTCACCGGCGCCCACGCCGACAAAAAGGGGCTGTTCGAAGCGGCCGAGGGCGGAACCATCTTCCTGGACGAAATCGGCGAGACCGAGCCGGGCATGCAGGTGCGCCTGCTGCGCGTGCTGCAGGACGGCGAGTTCCGGCCGCTGGGCGCAGGCGACACCAAGCGCGTGGATGTTCGCGTGATCGCCGCCACCAACAGCGACCTGCGCAGCGCCGTGGAGAAGGGGGATTTCCGGGAGGATCTCTACTACCGGCTGCGGGTGGTGGAAATTGCGCTGCCGCCCCTGCGCGAGCGGCGCGAAGACATCCCGGCCCTGGCGCACCACTTCCTGGACCGCGCCTGCGAAGCCATGGGACGCGAGCTGCGCGGTTTCAGCAATGCTGCAATGGACCGGCTGACGGCGCACCGCTGGAGCGGCAATGTGCGGGAACTGGAAAACGAAATTCAGCGCGTGGTGGCCCTGGCGGAGGACGAAACGAAGGTGCACGCGCGCATGCTCTCGGAGGAGATTCGGGCGGGCGCAGGGGCGCCGCCCGAAAACGACGGGGCGCCAGCCGGCGCCGGCGCGGCGAACGCGGACGGCGCGGAGGGCGCGGCGAGCCCTGCCGATGCGCCGCCGCAGGAACAGGGCCTGTGGCGCGCCGTCGATCAGCTCAAGCGCGTGATGATCCGCCGCGCCCTCGAGGAAACCGGCGCCAAGAGCCGCGCGGCCGAGCGGCTGGGCGTCCCCCGGCAATCGCTGCAGAAGATGATCAAGCGGCTGGGGCTGGAAGACTGAGCCTGCGCGGGGCCGGCAGGACGCGGACGGCCAGCGGCAGGGGGCGTTCGGCGGTCGCCGGCAAGACGTGGACGGACGCACGGAAAAGCGCCGCGCCGGCGCGGGCGGCAGGGCGCGTGCGCGGCGGCGCATCCCGTCTGGCCGTGCGCATCCGGCCCGCCCTGTCCAAGGACGCACGGGTGAACAGAAAGGCGCCGCAGCGACGGCTCATGCGCCCGGCACGTCCGAAGCGCCGCGCTCCCCCGCGGGGCGCGGCGCCTCGCACCGACGGAAAAATCCGTCGAAAATGCGCGCCGCGTGCAGATTTTTCGTGCCTTCCGCCCACCGTTGGTATAGTCTTGAGTCTCACTCGCCCGGTTCCAGGAAGCACGCCATGACAATGCTGTACACGACCGAGTTCCCCACGCCCTTCGGCGTCATGAAGGCCGCCTCCACCGAGCGAGGGCTCGCCTACCTGCAGCTTCCGCGCGCGAACGGGCGCGGCTTTGAAGGCTGGCTGCACCGCCACGCCCGGAAGGCCGAGCTACGCGTCGATGCCGAGGCGAACCGCGAGGTGATTCAGCAGGTCGTCGATTTCCTGTCGGGCGAACGCACGGCCTTCGATCTGGCGCTGGACCTGCGCTGCACGGATTTCCAGCGCCGGGTTTACGACGCGCTGCGCGCCATTCCCTACGGCGAAACCCGCAGCTACGCGGAGCAGGCGGTGGCAATCGGCGCGCCGAAGGCGGTGCGCGCGGTCGGCGCGGCCAACGGCGCCAACCCGGTTCCGCTGGTGCTGCCCTGTCACCGGGTGGTGGCGAGCGGCGGCAAACTCGGCGGTTACGGCGGCGGCCTTGCGATGAAGGAAAAGCTGCTGGCGATGGAGCACAGCCGGAAGAGCAAAGACCGCTTGCTCTGACCGGCGCCGCTCCGCAGCCAGCGCCGCCACGGCCTCTCATCCGCCGCCCCGAATCCAGGGCTGATTGCCCGGCGCCCCGAAGCGCGTGGACCGGCAGCGTCCGTTCTTTCCGGCGCCGCCCGGTTCCGGGCCCGGGCTACACCGCGGCCAGGGCCTGCTCGAGGTCTGCGATCAAATCCTCCGCATCTTCAATGCCGCAACTGAGCCGCACCAGGTTGTCCGTGATGCCGTAGGCGAGGCGCTCTTCGGGCGCGTAGTCCCAGTAGGACATGAGCACCGGCATCTCGACCAGGCTCTCCACGCCGCCCAGGGAGGGCGCGATGTAGGGCAGGCGGCAGGCGTCGGTAAAGCGGATGGCGGCATCGAGGTCGCCTTCCACTTCAAAGGTGACCACGCCCGAAAAGCCGCGCATCAGGCGCGCCGCCGCCTCGTGGTCCGGGTGACTGGGCAGGCCCGGGTAGTACACGCGCCGCACCCTGGCGTGGCCTTCCAGCCACTGCGCCACGCGCATCCCGTTTTCGTTGTGCCGGGCGATGCGCAGGCCCAGGGTTTTCAGGCCGCGCAGGAGCAGCCAGGCCGCGTGCGGGTCGAGCACGCCGCCCAGCACGCCGCACAGGTCGCGCACCGGTGCCAGTTGCGCGCGGGCGCCGCACACCGCACCGGCCAGCAGGTCGTTGTGCCCCCCCAGGTACTTGGTGGCGCTGTGCAGCACCAGGTCGGCGCCGTGCTGCAGCGGCGCGTGGTTGATCGGCGTGGCGAAGGTGGTATCGACGATCACCCGCCCGCCCTTTTCGTGAACGATGCGCGCCGCTTCGGGCAGGTCGATCACGCGCAGGTAGGGGTTGGTGGGGCTCTCGGTGAAAAAGAAGCGCGTGTTGTCTTGCACCGCGTCTTTCACGGCGTCCAGGTTCGAAGGCTCGATCACAGTCGTCTGCACGCCGAGCTTGCAAAGGGTCTGGTTGACGAACTGGCGCGTGCGGCGATAGCAGTCGTTGGTCAGCACGATGTGATCGCCCTGCTCCAGCAGCGCCAGGAAGGTGGTGCAGGCGGCCGCCATGCCCGAGCCCGTCAGCAGCGCCGCTTCGGCGCCTTCCAGCGCGGCCAGCTTGTGCTCCACCGCGCGCCAGGTGGGGTTGCTGTAACGGCCGTACTCGTCGCGCGGCGAGCGCCCTTCGGCGTATTCCCGCAGCGCCTCCGAGTTCTCGAACCAGAAGGTGGAAGTCTGGTGAATCGGCGCCGTCAGCGCGTGGTGGCTCTTGTCGCGCATCGCGCCGGCGTGCACGCTCTTTGTCGATGCGCCCGCTTTCCGGGGGGAATCCGCCATAACCGCTCCTCGGATGAGGGGCGCTTAGCAGTGGTCGGGTGCGGATCCCTGATCGACTGTTGCAAAGCGACCGTTGCCAAGCGGCTGCCGCAAAGTCGGGATGCCGGAAAGGGCCGGTGCCGGCTTCCCTTCGAGGAAACGAGGTCTGCCACCGGGTCCTGCAAGCGCCTGAAATCAACCCTGTTGGGAGACCATCCTAGGCCAGGCCCGCGGGCGAGTCAAATGCGCTGCCCGGCCCACCCGGATGCGCCGGTCCTCGCCGCCCCTGGCAGGAGCGCCCGCCGGGCGGCAAGGGCAGAGCAGGCCCGGGGCGAGCGCCGGCACGAAGCGGATGCGCGCCGCGCAGGGCAGGGGCCGAGGCGAGCGGTAGCAGCGCGCAGGGGCGCCGCGCGATCTTCACCGCCCGTCATCAACTGAGCGCCTGCACCACCCGGTAGGTGACAAAGCTGGCGCCTGTGTCGTCCTAAATCGGGGCTGGCCGCAGCTTGGGGCGGCCAGCCGTATCGGCCACGAAATACTCATCTTTCTCTTGCAGGATTGACGGATGCAACACTCGGATGTTGGCGACAGATCTCCACTGCATGGGGCGGTCGGCCTCAACTGAGTGCATGAACCACCCGGTAGGTGACAAAGCTCGCTCCATAGGCAAACGCAAACAGGTAGGCGAAGGCGAAGGCGGGCCAGCGCCAGGATCCGGTTTCGCGCCGCATCACCGCCAGCGTCGATGTGCACTGCAGCGCGAAGACAAAGAACACCAGCAGCGAGGCCACCGTGGCCGGCGTGAATATTTTTTCGCCGGTCTCCGGGTTTCTGTCTTCGCGCAGCGCATCGCGCAGCGAAACCGGGTCGTCTTCACCGGTGGCGTAAATCTGCGCGAGCGTGGCGACGATCACCTCCCGGGCGGCGAGGCTGGCGATCAGCCCGACTCCGATCTTCCAGTCGAAGCCGATCGGCTGGAAGATCGGCTCGACGGCGCGGCCGATGGCGCCGGCGGCGCTGTGTTCGATGCGATACGCGGCGGCGGCGCTCTCGGAGAGTTCCGGGGGCGGCGTCGCCCCGGGAAAGTTGAGCAGGCCGAAGAGCACGATGGAAGCGGCCATGATGATGGTGCCCGCGCGCTTCAGAAACGCGCTCGCGGCGGACCACACCTGGCTCGCCACCAGGCGCAGCGGCGGCACGCGGTAGGGCGGCAGTTCCAGGTAGAAGGGGACGCTCTCGCCCTTCAGCAGGAAGCGGTTCAGCAGGCCAGCCGCGAGCAGGGCGCCCAGCGAGCCCGCCAGGTACAGGCCCAGCAGCACCAGCCCCTGCAGGCCGATGGGGCCCAGCACCTGCGTGGCAGGCACGAAGGCGCCGATCAGCAGGGCATACACCGGCAGGCGCGCGGAGCAGGTCATCAGCGGCGCCACCAGGATGGTGACCAGGCGCTGCCGGGGCGAGGGGATGGTGCGGGTGGCCATGATGCCCGGCACGGCGCAGGCGTAGGAGGAAAGCAGCGCCACGAAGGCGCGCCCTTCCAGGCCGATGCGCCCCATCAGGCGGTCCACCACGAAGGCGGCGCGCGCCATGTAGCCGAAGTCTTCCAGCAGGTACAGCAGGCTGAACAAGAGCACGATCTGCGGCAGAAACACGATCACCGAACCCACGCCTGCTATCACGCCGTCCGCCAGGAAGTCGGCGACGATGCCGGGCGGCAGCAGTGCGCGCACCATGCCGCCGAATGTCGCCACCGCAGCGTCGATGGCGTCCATGGCCGGCGTCGCAAAGGCGAAAATCAACTGGAAGAAAAACACCATCACCAGCGCGAACAGAAGCGAGCCGAGGAGCGGGTGCAGCACGATGCGGTCCAGCGCGTCGCTGCGCCGGCTCGGCC
>CAZJXU010000321.1:0-1745 GCA_964550095.1 uncultured Spirochaetales bacterium
CGGCACGCGATCTTTTCCGGCGAAGTGCTGACCGCCGGCGCCGCGCAGCGCATGTTTCGCGGCCGTCGCCCGCTCAACATGTTTCACGCGGTGCTGGATGACGGAAGCGGCAGGATCAACCTGAAATGGTTTCGGGCAGGCGAGCAATTGGCCAAGCAGGTGCACAAGGGCGCGCGCCTGGTCGTGGCGGGCGAGGTGAGCCGTTACCGCTTCGACAAGGAAGTGGTGCACCCGGAGATCGACAGCCTCGCCGAGGGCGAAGCGCCGCAGGGCGCCGGTCTGGTGCCGGTCTATACCACGCCGCAGGGCCTCCCGCCGCGCACATTTCGCAACTGGGTGGATGCTGCTCTGGAGCACTACACCGACCTGGTGTGGGGCGCCCTGCCGGAAGCGCTGGTGCGCGAACTCAAGCTCCCTTCACCGGCGGAAAGTCTGCGCGTGATTCACCGGCCGGGGCCGGATGCGGATATCGACGCACTGCTGCAACGCGACACGAAGTTCAACCAGCGCCTGGTGCTGGAAGAGTTGTTCCTGCTCGAAATCGGCATCATGCGCCGCCGCGCCCAGCGAGAAAAGCAGGCCGGCATCGCGCTGCGCGTTCCGGACGCCGCGCTGGAGCCTGTGATCGCGGGCCTGCCCTTCCGCCTGACTGCAGCCCAGCGCCGCGCCTTTAAAGAAGTCCGCGCGGATCTTGCGCGTGCGCACCCGATGTCGCGCCTGCTGCAGGGCGATGTCGGCAGCGGCAAGACCGTTGTCGCTGCCCTGGCTGCCGTGCTGGCCGCAGCGGCGGGTTGCCAGGGCGCCCTGATGGCCCCCACCGAGCTGCTGGCCGAACAGCACCAGCGCACCATGCAAAGCCTGGTCGGCGGAGGCGCCGGGCTGCGCATGGCGCTGCTGACATCCAGTACGCCGAAGGGCGACGCTGCACGCATTCGTCGCTGGCTCGCGCTCGGTCGCATCGACTTCGTGATCGGCACCCACGCCCTGGTGCAAAGCGACGTGCAGTTTGCGCGGCTGGCGCTGGCCGTGATCGATGAACAGCACCGCTTCGGCGTGTTGCAGCGCCAGGCGCTCAGCGCCAAGACTCCGGACCGGCGCGTTCCGCACACCCTGGTGATGACTGCCACGCCGATTCCGCGCAGCCTGGCGCTCACCCTTTATGGCGACCTGGAACTCTCGGTGATCGACGAAATGCCGCCCGGCAGAACGCCGGTGAAGACGCTGCTCATGCGCGCGGGCGAAGGCCCCCGCGTGTTCGAGCTGCTGGAGCAAACGCTGGCGCGCGGCGAGCAGGCCTACGTGGTGTATCCCCTGGTGGAGGAGAGCGAGAAGCTCGACCTGCGCGCAGCAGCCGAGCAGGCGGAGATCATCACCCGCGCCTTGCCTCAGCACCGGGTGGACCTGCTGCACGGGCGCCTCTCCGCCGCCGAGCGGGGCGAAGTCATGGCGCGCTTCACCCGGGGCGAAACCCGGGTGCTGGTTTCCACCACGGTGATCGAAGTCGGCGTGGACATTGCAGACGCCACGCTGATGATCGTCGAACACGCCGAACGCTTCGGCCTGGCGCAGCTTCACCAGTTGCGCGGCCGGGTCGGCCGGGGCGAGAAGCCCGGAACCTGCGTGATGGTGGCGCGCGGCGGCGGCGAAGACAGCGAGGCCCGCCTGCGCGCGATGCTGGAAACCCATGACGGTTTCAAAATCGCAGACGCCGATTTGAAAATTCGCGGGCACGGCGACTTCATCGG
>CAZJXU010000322.1:0-11177 GCA_964550095.1 uncultured Spirochaetales bacterium
CTGGGCTTCACGCTCGCCGCCGTCGGCTCCGCCGTCGGGCTCGGCAACATGTGGCGCTTTTCCTACATGGCCGCCGAAAACGGCGGCGCCGCCTTCGTGATGCTCTATGTCATCCTGACCCTGTTGCTCGGCATGCCGATACTGCTGGCGGAGCTCACGCTTGGCCGCGGCGCCGCGCGCAGCCCCATCCAGGCGCTGGCGCACTACGGCGGCCCGCGCTGGAAGCCGCTCGGCGTGTTCTTCGTGCTGGGCGGCTTCGTGATCCTCGCCTACTACAGCGTGATCGCCGGCTGGACGCTGCGCTACACCCTGTCCGCCCTGGTCTCGGGCTTCCCCGAAGACGCCGGCGCGCGCTTTGAAGAAATCTCCCACGGCCCCGATGCCGTGGTCTGGCACCTCGTGTTCATGCTGGTCACCATCGCCGTGGTTTCCGGCGGCGTACGCAAGGGCATCGAACGCACCGCCATGCTGCTGATGCCCCTGCTCGGCCTGCTGATCCTCGGCCTCGCGGGTTACGCGGCCTCGTTGCCGGGTTCGGGCGCGGGTTACGCCTACTACTTCACCACGGACTTCACCGACCTCAATTTCGAAGTCGCCAAGGACGCCGCCGGCCAGGCCTTCTTCAGCTTGAGCCTCGGCATGGGCGCCATTCTCACCTACGCGAGCTACCTGGAACGCGATCACGACCTGCCCACGGAAGCGGCGCGCGTCGCGGTTTCGGATTTCGCGGTGGCCGTCGTGGCAGGCCTGGTGATTTTTCCCCTGCTCTTTGCGCTGGGCCTGGAAAGCCAGGTGATCGGCGGCGAGGCCAGCACCATCGGCGCGCTCTTCGTGGTGTTGCCGGGCGCATTTTCCGCGATGGGCACGGCGGGCGTCGTGGTCGGAACCATCTTCATGGCGGTGCTCAGTTTTGCCGCGCTCACCTCGGCGATCTCCCTGCTCGAGGTGGTGGTGTCCAGCGCCATCGACGAGTTCGGCTTGTCCCGCAAGCCCGCCGCCGCGCTGGGCGGGCTCGCCGCGGCGGCGCTCGGCATTCCCGCGGCCCTCTCCCTGAATGTGCTCGACGTGATGGATTCGATCGGCGGCGCCCTGCTTTTGGTGGTCGGCGGCCTGTTCCTTTCCATCCTGGTCGGCTTTTTCATGAAGGACCCGATAGGAGAAGCCGTCGGCACGCGGCCCCGGCAGGGTCTGAAACTGTGGCGCTTCCTGCTGCGCTGGGTGACACCGCCGATTCTGGCCGTGATGGCGGCCTTCCTGGCGCGCGACAGTTGGAACAAAATATCGGCGCTGCTGCTATCGCCCTGAGGCCCTGAGACGCGGGCGGCGGCGTAACGGAAGCGGGCGTGTCGTCCTGGCGTGTCGTCCTGAATTGGGGCCGGCCGCCATCTGTGCCTGTACGTGATGCCGGGCTTGCGACCTTTGGTCTGCTTGCCGGAGCGTGGCGGCGTGCGAGGCTTTATGGTGACTGTGTGGCCGTCATGGTCGGCCGCCGCCGCCGGGCGGCGGAGGCCGGCCGCCTCAGTCGATAAGTCATGTCCATCATGTACAGCAACGGCTAAACTCCCCCGCATGCCTGATCCCATCCACCATGAAGTCTGCACCCTGAGGCTCGAGGTCGAGCACCGCATGTCCGGCCCCGGCGGCGGGCCCACCCTGCGCCTGCGCGACCGGGCTTCCGGCCGGGAATGGCTGCGCTACGACTGCTTCGCCCGGGGGGCGCACTGGCATCTCGACCCCGAAAAGCGCGACCGCATCAGCGGCATCGACGCGCAGCACGAGCCGATCGACTGGGTGCTGCAGGAACTGCGCGAGCACGGCGACCAGCGGCTTGCCGAGGCGGGCGCGGCGGAGGGCGCCCCCGCGCTTGCTGAATTGCAGGAGGCGCTGGCGGTGCTCGCGCCGGCGCTGCGCAATCCGCCGCCCGATTTCGATGCCTGCGACCAAAGCCTGCTGCGCGCGCGCACCGGCGAAAAGTGGACGCGCTTTCCCGAAGCGGTGCTGCCGCTGTGGGTGGCCGACATGGACTTCCCGGTGGCGGAACCGATCCGCCGCCGTTTGCAGCGCGCCCTGGATATCGGCGACCTCGGTTATCCGACCTACCCGGGCCCCACCGACGTGCCGCGGCTTTTTGCCGAGCGCATGGAGCGCCTTTTCGACTGGCCGGTGGATGCACAGCGGGTGGAGCTGGTGAGCGATGTCGTGCAGGCGATCAACCTCTGCCTGCACCAGTTCAGCGGCAAGGGGGAAGGCGTCATTATTCAGCGCCCGGTGTATCCCCCCTTTGCCGGCTCGATCAACGAACTCGGGCGGCGCCTGGTGGACAACCCGCTGCGCCTGGGCGAGGCCGGCTGGGAACAGGATCTGGACAACCTCGAGCGCTGCGCCGCTGCAGGGGCCCGCGTGCTGATGCTGTGCAATCCGCACAATCCGAGCGGCCGCGTGTTTCGGCGCGATGAACTGGAAGGCATTGCGGAAGTCGCCCTGCGCCATGACCTGGTGGTGATTTCCGACGAGATACACGCGGACCTGGTGTACGAGGGCGCGCGCCACATTCCCATTGCGTCGCTTTCGGAAGAGGTCGCGGCGCGCACCATCACCCTGTATGCCGCTTCGAAGGCCTTCAACATCGCGGGGCTGCGCTGCGCCGTCGCCCACTTCGGCAGCGAGGCTTTGCAGCGCCGCTTCAGCGACTACCCGGCCCACCTGCGCGGCGGCCTGAACGGACTCGGCATCATGGCCACGGCGGCGGCCTGGCGGCACGCCGACCCCTGGCGCCTGGCGTTGCTGAATTACCTGCAGGCAAACCGCGACTTCCTGGCCAGGTTCGTGGAGGCGGAGCTGCCGGGCGTGGTGTGCTTCAAGCCCGAAGCCACCTACCTGGCCTGGCTCGACTGCCGCGCGCTGGAACTCGCGCCGAACCCGGGCGCCTTCTTCCGCGTGAATGCGCGCGTGGGCCTTTCCGGCGGCATTCGCTTCGGCCCGCAGGGGGACGGCTTTGTGCGCATCAACTTCGCCACCTCGCGCGCCATTCTCCAGGAGGCCCTGGAACGCATGGCCAGGGCCGTGCACGGTCGATGAGCCGGGACGGGAGGCCGGGGCCGCACGAAGACGCGGCGTCGGCGGATTCGGGGCTGTTCGGTTTCGACACCCGGCCCGAAGACGCCGAGCTGGTGCTTATCGGCGTGCCCTTCGAGGCCACGGTGTCTTACGGGCGGGGCGCCGCGCAAACCCCCGCGCGCATGGTGCGCGCTTCGCACCAGGTCGATTTATACGATGCCTTCGCGCAGCGCAGCGTGGGGGAAGAGGTGGCCATGGCGCCGCTGCGTACGGACTGGCTCGAGTTGAACCGCTCGGCTTGCCGCGCCGCAGCACGCGGCGACCGGGATGCAGTGAACGCCGCCTGCGCGCGCTTGCAAGCCGAGCTGGAACTGGAAGTGAAGCGGTGGCTGCGCGCGGGCAAGAAGGTGGGCGTTCTGGGAGGCGATCACTCCGTGCCCCTGGCTGCAATGCGCGCGCTGATGGGCGGCGCCGCGGAGGGAGACGGTGCATCGGCGGACGAGTCGGCGGGCGCTTCGGTTGGCGCTGCGGAGGGAGGCGGCGCATCGGCGGACGAGTCGGCGGGCGCTTCGGTTGGCGCTGCGGGCGGTGGTGCGGCTGCGGGCGTTGCACCTTCCGATGCTGTGGGCGGCGGCGCGGTTACGGTCGGCGCTGCTGACGCCGCGGGCGGTGGTTCGGCTTCATCCGCCGAGTCGACGGAAGACGCGCTCGGCGTTTTGCAAATCGACGCCCACCACGACCTGCGTATCGCCTACGAAGGCTACCGGCACTCGCACGCTTCCATCATGGCCAACCTGCTGGCGGGTGCGCCCGCTCCGGCGCGGCTGACCGCCGTGGGCATACGGGATTACTCCGCGGGCGAGCGCGAACGCGCCGCGGGCGATGACCGGGTCCATACATTTTACGAGCGCGACATTCGCGCGCGCCTGTACCGGGGTGCGTGCTGGCACGACATCTGCGCGGAAATTGCAGAGACGCTGCCACGGCGCGTCTATGTTTCCTTCGACATCGACGGGCTGGACCCGGCCCTGTGCCCGCATACCGGCACGCCGGTTCCCGGCGGCCTCGCTTTTTCCGAAGCCGTGCACCTGCTGGAAACCCTGCTGCACAGCGGTCGCACCCTGGTGGGCTTCGATCTCTGCGAAGTGGTCCCCTCGCCGGATGACGACGACGAGTGGGACCTGAACGTGGCGGCCCGTCTGCTGCACAAGCTGGCGGCGCTTTGCCTCGCCAAAACCGGGGCGTGAGGCGGCGCTCTTCGGCTGCGGCGTGTGGCGCAGCTCGAACTGGTGACGGCGGCGCGCACAACAAGGCCAAGGCCAAGGCCGCGGGGCGCGCGCAGCGGGGCCGCGAGGCCGGAGCGATTTCCGGTTCCAGGGCCGCCAGCGCAGCGCCGGGCAGGCGGCGCAGGAGTGCAGGAAGGCGCAGCAGGGCGCCGTGGATCCCCGGGGAGGATTCGAACCTCCACAGACAGGTTCAGAGCCTGTAGTCCTACCATTAGACGACCGGGGAACAGCATCGAGCGCTGTGCAGGGCAAATGGTCGGGGCGACTGGATTCGAACCAGCGACCTCTTCGTCCCGAACGAAGCGCGCTACCAAACTGCGCCACGCCCCGAGCACCATTCGCCTTGAGGGGGAGATGCTAGCGCTTGCCGGGCGATTGTTCCACAGGCGCATGCGTCCAGACACATTCAGGACAGGCGGCTGGCCTATCTGCCCGGAATTCTGGCAAAGCATCCCGCCAGGGCCTGACCTGTCCGGTCGTCGGCAGCGACAGGGAGGCGGGTTTCGGTCGGTCGCAGCGGCGATATGGCAGCGGCTTTCATGACAATTCTCCCTTCTTTTACGCCATTTTTCAGCCCTTTCACGACACGTTTTGCCTCTTTTACGCCATAATTTTCACGAATTGAACGATAATTCCACCTCTTTTACGACATAATTCTCTCTTTCACGACACATTTCTTCCTGTTTTCACGATACTTCCAACTCTTTCACGACACAACTTGCTCTTTCACGCCATATTTTCTCCCGTTTTTGAGCGACTTCAGCTCTTTCACGCCATAATTCCGTTCTTTCATGACACATTCCGGTCGGGTTTGGCGGTTTTCCCCGGCCTTTTCCCGTCAGCCCGTTGCCCGGCGCCCCCTGATCAGCCGCCCCCGGGCGCCGCCTTCACCCCGCCGCCGGGTCCGGCGCTCAGCCGGACACCGCAGCGGCGCGGAGTTCCTGGATGGCGCCCCGGTAGTCTCCCGGGTGGTCGGGGTTGTTGAAGATGGCGGTGCCGGCCACGAAGACGCGCGCGCCGGCGCCCGCGGCGGAGGCGATGGTGCGGGCCGTGATGCCGCCGTCCATCACCAGTTCCACGTGGCGTCCCGAGGCGTCGATCATGCGCCGCAGCGTTTCCACCTTGGGTAAAACGCCCTCGATGAAACTCTGACCGCCGAAGCCCGGGTTGACGCTCATCACCAGCACCTGGTCCAGATCGTCCAGCACCGCTTCCACTGCGCTCGCCGGCGTGGAAGGGTTCAGCACGGCGCAGGCGGCTTTGCCGAGGCCGTGAATCTGCTGAAGGGTACGGTGCAGGTGCGGGCAGGTTTCCACGTGCACGCCGATGCGGTCGGCGCCGCGCCGCGCGTAGTCCTCGATGGAGCGCTCGGGCTGCTCGATCATCAGGTGCACATCCAGCGGCAGCGTGCAGGCGGCCTTGATGGCGGGCAGCACGGGTGGGCCGATGGTCAGGTTCGGCACAAAGTGTCCGTCCATCACGTCCACGTGAATCCAGTCGGCACCCGCGGCGCTCACCTCGGCCACCTCCCGGGCGAGTTTGCCGAAGTCCGAGGCGAGAATGGAGGGCGCAATCTTGATGGCGCCTTCGTCTTTGCCGGCGCCTTCGCCACGGCCTGCGCCCCCGGCCACGCCGCCTTTGCCTGCGCCCACTCCGCCCCCGGCCTTTGCAGTGTTCGCCCGGCTCATGCCGGCCCTCCGCGCCGCACCATGCGCACTGCAAAAAAACCGTCCGTGCCGTGCAGGTGCGGCCAGGTGCGCATGAAGCCCTGTTCATTCATGAAGGGACGCACGGCAGCCGGCGCATCGCGCACCACTTCGAGCCCCGGGTCTTTTTTGAGCAGCTCCTCCACCACCTTTTCGTTCTCCTCCGCGGTCATGGTGCAGGTACTGTAGAGAAGAGTTCCGCCCGCTCCCACGACCCGGCGCGCCTGCTCGAGCAGCTCGGCCTGCACCCCGGCCAGCGCAGCCGGGCCCTCCGGGCCGATGCGCCAGCGCAGGTCCGGGTTTCTGCGCAGCGTACCGAGGCCGGTGCAGGGCGCATCCACCAGCACCCGCTGGAAGGGCGCGCCCGGCAAATCGCCCAGCGGCATCCGCGCGTCCAGCGTGCGCGTGTGCACGTGGGCAAGGCCCAGCCGCCTGCAGGCGCGCTCCACCAGCTCCAGGCGCCGCGCGTTCACATCCAGCGCCGTCACCATGCCGCCTGGCACCACGCGCTCGGCCATGGCCGTGGCTTTGCCTCCCGGCGCGGCGCACAGGTCGAGCACGTGCTCGCCGGGCTTCGGGTCGAGCAGCGCCGTCACGAGCTGCGAGGCTTCGTCCTGGATGGTCAGGCGCCCCTCCGCGAAGGCCGGCTCGTCGCCGGGGTCGCCGTGATGTCCGAGGTCGATGCCGTCCGGCGCGTAACGGCAAGCCGCCGCCCCTGGCCTTCGCGTGCGCAGTTCCTCGAGCAGCGCGTGGCGCGTGGCGCGCAGCGGGTTGACCCGCGCGCACAGCGGCGGCGCCTGGTTCGATGCCTTCGCCAACGCCGCGGCAGACTGCGGGCCGAGTTCGTTCAGCCAGCGCTTTGCAATCCACTCGGGCAGCGAGAGCGCGTGCACCAGGTGCTGCAGTGGCGCCGTTTCCAGCGCGGGCGGCTCGATTTGCCCGGCGCGCCGCGCCAGCCCCCGCAGCACCGCGTTGACAAAGCCCGTTGCATGTTCGAGCCCGCTTGCGCGTGCGCAGTGCACCGCCTGGTCCACCGCGGCCCGTGCAGGCACGCGGTCGCTGAAAAGCAACTGGTAAGCGCCGAGGCGCAGCAGGTTCAGCACCGAGGGTTCGATCTTGTCGAGTTTGCGTTCGGAAACCGCGGCCAGCATGAAGTCGATGCGTCCGCGCATGCGCAGCGTGCCGTACACCAGTTCCGTCACCAGCGCGCGGTCGCGTTGCGAGAGATCCGAGGCGCCGAGGGCCGTGTTCAGCACCAGGTCGGCGTAGGCGTCGCCGTGCTCCACGCGTTCCAGCACGCGCAGCGCCAGCAGCCTCGAGGTGGTGGGTGAGGCTTTGCGCACCGGTCCGCTCTCCGGCGCTTTGTGCGCAGCGGCCCCTCGTCGTCCGCCGCTCATGGCTTGACTCCGCCGCTGCCGCTTTGCCCGTTGCCGTTGCCGCTTTGGTCGTTGCCGGGGCCAGGACCTGCGTTCCGGTTTGCGGCAGCAAAGCCCTTCGCAGCGCCGTCGCTGTCCGCAGGGTTCGTGCCGCCCGCGCCGTCGCTGTCCGCAGGGTCCGTGCCGACCGCATCGCGTTTCGCATCGCCGCCGTCATGGCTTTCGACGCCGAGCCGCAGGCCGCTTTGCAGCGCATGGCCGCGCAGAAAGGCCGCCGTGTCGAGCGCCTTGCCACCCGCGCGTTGCAGGCGCAGCGGCGCCAGCCACCCCTCGCCGCAGGCAATGCGCAGGTTGCATCCCGCGCATTCGATTTCGCCCGGCTGTATGTGCGCCGGCCGTTCTTCTGCAAGGGCCGTGGCGGCAAGCACCCGCAGGCGCGCGCCCTGCAGCGTGGTGAAGGCGCCCGGCCTGGGAGAAAGTGCGCGCACGCGCCGCGCCAGATGTTCCGCGCTCTGGGTGAAGTCGAGGCGCGCGTCCCCGGGCGTGAGCTTGGGCGCGAAGGTCGCCCCGGCGTGGTCCTGCTCGCGCCAGCGCACGCAGCCCGCTGCAATGTTGTCCACCGCTTCGGCGACGGCGTCCGCGGCCAGCGCGGCCAGGCGCGCCGTCAGAGCGCCCGCGTCTTCGTTTGCTTCGATCTCGATGCGCCGCGCCAGGGCAACAGGCCCGGCGTCCATTTCGCGCTCGACGCGCATCACGCTGATGCCGGTTTGCGCGTCCCCCGCCAGCAGCGCATGGGCCACCGGCGCGGCGCCCCGGTGCTTTGGCAACAGGCTCGCGTGCGCGTTGATGCAGTAACCGAGCGTCGGATGATGGCGCACGCGCTTCGGGAGGAAGCAGCCGAAGGCCACTACCACGCCGAGGTCGGGCGGAGCGCCGGTCCACAGTTCGCTGAGTTCGCCGGCTTCGCTTTGCGGTGCAGCATCCCCGGCGCCGCCTTCCGTTTTGCAGCCGACCTGTTCGGGGAGCAGCAGCGGCAGGCCGCAGCGCAGGGCCAGCGCCGCCACCGGGGTCTTGGTGCTGCGCAGGCCGCGCCCGCGCGGACGGTCCGGCTGACTGACCACCAGCGCCACCTCGTGCGGGCCTGCGATCAGCCGCTCCAGTGTCGGAAGCGCGAAGTCCGGCGTTCCGAAAAACGCGAGCCTGAGACGCTGCGTGCTCACCCCTCCCGCTCGGCCTTCAGCGCTTTCTTGCGTTTCTTCACATAGAGGCTGCGCTTCAGCCGGCTGATGCGGTCGATGAACAAAACGCCGTCCAGGTGATCGATTTCGTGCTGGAAACAGACCGCCCGCAGGCCCTGCACATCTTCCTGCTTTTCCTTGCCTTCCAGGTCGGTGTAGCGAACCACCACGCGCGCGGCGCGCTGCACCTCCGCCTGGAAGTCGGGCACGGAGAGGCAGCCTTCCAGCCACTTCAGGTTTCCCTCGCGCAGCAGAATTTCCGGGTTCACCATCACGCCGGGTTGCTTTTGCCCGTCGCCCTCTTCGTCGTTCCAGTCGGTGTCCATGACGATCATGCGCACCGCCTCGCCGACCTGGGGCGCGGCGAGGCCGATGCCGGGCTCGTCGTACATCACCTCGATCATGTCTTCGGCGAGCACGCGCAGCTCGTCGGTGATCTCCCCGACCGGAAGCGACTTGCGCTTCAGCAGCGGGTCGGGGAATTGCAGGACTTTTCGCAGCGGCATGGGGGTGAAGGTAGCACGCGATCAGAGCATGTCGTAGGGGTTGGGATCGACCGAGCTGCGCAGCTCGCCGCCCTGGCGTGCGGCGGCCGCCTGCGCGGTTTTCAGCATTTTGCAAACGCCCGACCACTCCCGGTGGCGCACCAGCACCTGGAAGCGGTAGCGCCCGCGCAGGCGCGCAATCGGCGCCGGCGCCGGACCGAGCAGCTCGCCGTTCAGGGCATCGGCCTGCTGCCGGATCGCAGCGGCCAGCGCCTCGGCGCCCAGGCGCGCGTCGGTTTCCTGCTCGGCGGAGACCCGCACCAGGCCGACGCGCTGGAAGGGCGGGTAGGCGAGCGCCGACCGGTAGCCGATTTCTTCGGCGTAAAAGCGCTCGTAGTCGTGCGCGACCACCGGTTCGATGGCGTAGTGTCCGGGCGACCAGGTCTGCAGCACCACGCGCCCCGGCCCGCTCGCGCGCCCCGCGCGTCCCGCCACCTGGGTCAGCAACTGGAAGGTGCGCTCGGCCGCGCGAAAGTCCGGCACGTGCAGGCCGAGGTCGCCGTTGATGACGCCGACCAGCCGCACGCCGGGGAAGTCGTGCCCCTTGGCCACCATCTGGGTGCCCACCAGCACGTCCAGCTCGCCGCTTTGCAAACCACGCAGCACTTTTCCGACGGTGTTCGCCTTCCTGGCGGTGTCGCGGTCGAGCCGCGCGATGCGCGCAGCCGGAAACGCTTTGCGCACTTCTTCTTCCACCCGCTCGGTGCCGATGCCGAGCAGCGACCAATCCGGCTCGTTGCACTTCGGGCACAGCTCGGGGGGCTTGCCTTCGTAGCCGCAGTAGTGGCAGCGCAGCAGGTGCTCCCCCGCGTGAAAGGTGAGTGCGATGTCGCAGTTTTGACAGTGCGAAACGTGGCCGCAGGCGAAGCAGGTGATCTGCGTGGAGAAACCGCGCCGGTTCAGGAACAGGATGGCCTGTGCGCCCGCTTTCAGGGTTTTGCCCAGCGCGGCGAGCAGCTGGGGAGAGAGGATCAACGCGCGGCCCCGGGGCAGGGCGGCGCGCAGCGAGGCCAGGTCCACCACTTCGACGGAGGGCAGCGGCCGGCTGCTGACGCGCCTGGTGAGCCGCAGGTGATGCACCCGGCCGCGCTCGGCCGCGTAGCGCGTTTCGACGGCGGGCGTGGCGGAGCCGAGCACCAGCGGGCAGCCGTCCGCCCGGCTGCGGCGCTGGGCCAGGCTGCGCGCGTGGTAGCGAAAGCCCTCCTCGCTCTTGTAGGCGCCGTCGTGTTCTTCATCCACGACGATTACGCCGAGATCGTGGGTGGGCGCAAAGAGCGCGGAGCGCGCACCGACGACAATCGGCGTTTTCTCCCGGCGCAGGCGTTTCCATTGCGAGAGCCGTTCACCTTGCGAGAGGCCGCTGTGCAATACGGCCAGCCTGTTTCCGAAGCGCGCGCGCAGTCGGCCGAGGATTTGGTGCGTGAGCGTGATTTCGGGCACCAGCACCAGCGCCTGGCGGCCGATCTCGAGCGCTTCGGCCACGGCGCGCAGATACACCTCGGTTTTTCCGCTGCCGGTGACGCCGTGCAGCAGGAAGTTTTCACTGCGCCGTGCGCGCACCGCGGCGCCGATGGCGGAGCAGGCTTTGGCCTGTTCGTCGCTGAGCTTCGGCGGCTGTTCGCCCTGCGTTTCCGGAAGCGCGTCTTCGAGTTCGCCGGCGCGCTCGATGACTTGCACCAGACCGCGCTTTTCCAGGCCGCGCAGCGCCCGGTAGGCGGCGTTTCGCTCCTGCGACCCGGGCGCGTGCGCTTCGGCGAGTTCCGGCACCGGGCACTCGCCGCGCTCTTTGATCGCGCGCAGGAGGGCAGCCTGCTTTGGCGCCCGCGCGAGATCTTCCGCGCACGACTTTTCGACATCGATGCCGGGCGCGAGCCGCGCAATGCGCAGCGTCGCTTCGCGAGGCGAGGGCTCGTTTTCCAGGTTGCAGCGCTGCACCAGGCCGTCTTTTTCGAGTTCGTCCAGCAGCGCT